>SLDI01000015.1:0-4253 GCA_007125385.1 Phycisphaeraceae bacterium
AGTCCCCGCCGCGACCGCCGCGGCGAGACCCCAACTCGGTCGTAACGGTTCGGGTTCACTAACTCACATCATGACGGGTTCTGTGACAGACGCCCACCGGTGCGGGCGACAAACCCGAACCGCGCGATCAGGGTGCACCTCAGAAGGGTAGCGGCTGTCACCGAAAAGGCCGTCTTTGGCCTTGTCAGTGCCGCGGACATCACGGATATGCCACATTGATCGCCACTGACAAGCTCCGCCCCCGCCGGACCTCCACTTGTCTGTGGCATCCGCTACTCTTGAGACGCCCCCAAGCGGTCCATCGACGCCCCGGGCGACGATGGCCGCCGTGAACACTTTGTGTGCATCATCAATGCATGACCATGCGCTTCAAGCCATGACCTCGATTTTCGACATCGACAACCTCTTCGCCTGGTGCATCGTGCCCTTCGACCGCGCCGCTCGCGACGCCGAACAGCGAGCCGACATGCTCAAGCGGCTGGGCTTGGCCAGCTATGTCTATGACTGGCGCCGCCAGCACGTGGACCACTTCGAGGATGAGATCGTGACGATGCAGCGTCACGGGATCCGCATCCGTGGCTGGTGGATGCCCGTACGCTTCGACGACACCTCGCAGCGCATCGTTGACCTGCTCGCCCGGCACCGGTTGGACTGCGATCTCTGGATCACCGGCGGCGGAGAGCCGACGCGTGATGCGGCCGAGCAGCAGGCCCGAATCGAGCAGGAGCTCGAACGTCTCGAACCGACCCTCCAGGCAGCAGCAGCGCTGGGCGTCCGCGTCGGCCTCTACAACCACGGCGGCTGGTTCGGCGAACCCGCCAACCAGCTCCAGCTCATTGATGGCCTGCTCCGGCGCGGCCACCCGCACGTCGGCATCGTCTTCAACCTTCATCACGGCCGGCCACAGCTCGATGACCTGCCACACCAGCTCGCCCTCATGCAGCCGCACTTGCTGGCGTTGAATCTCAATGGCACGATGTCCCAGGTAAGCCCCGACACACCCCAGCCGCACATCATCCCGCTCGGGCAGGGCGACCGTGATGTTGAGATTCTCCACGCCGTGGCGCAGTGCGGGTGGCACGGACCCGTGGGCGTACTGTGTCACAGCGCCGAGGTCGATGCCGAGCATCGCCTGCTCGACAACCTCGAAGGTTTGCGTTGGCTGCGGGCCCAACTCCAGGAGGGAGCGCCCGGACCGCGCCCGGTACCACGCACCTGGCCTGAACACCAAAGTCAAACAGCCACTTCGACCCGGCGGCCTTGACGCCTCTGGATCCGCGTGGCTGACAAGGGTCATCAACATGACGGACAACCTTGCAGAACTGAATCACCAGCCCTGGGAAAAGCACGGCCGACTGACGGTGGCTCCGGACGGGAGCCGCCTGCAGCATGCCGACGGAACGCCATTCGACTGGCTCGGGGAAACCGCCTGGGCGCTGCACCAGAACCTTCCGCGGGGTGACGTCGTGGCATTTCTCGACGATTGTGTGGCCAATCGCTTCACCGTCATCCAGTTGATGAGCGTCAACAAATGGGCGCTGCGAGACTGGAAGAACCACAACGGCGATGAGCCCTATCTTGATGACACGGCCTGGCGTCTCAACCCACCGTACTGGCGGCATCTCGGGTGGGTCATCGACGAGGCTGCAGCGCGTGGGCTGCACGTGTTGCTGGTTTACGGCTCACCGGGGCGAGCGGTTTCAGATCACGGGCCGATCGTGCGGAACGCCGCTGAGGCGTACGCCTACGGCCGCGCGTTGGGCGAATGCTTCGCCGACAAGCCGAACCTCATCTGGAGCAGCGGCATTGATGTGAATCCCGACGATGCGCAGCGCATCAGCCCGATGGGCATAGAAGGCTGGCATGCCATGGCCAAGGGCGTATTTCACGGCGTAACTGGAACCGCGGAGCCAGGTGACCCAGCGGACTGGTCCGCGGCCTTGATGACCTACCACACCGCCGGCGCACGAACGTCGTCCAAATGGTTCCACGAAGCAGCGTGGCTTTCGTTCAACGCCGCGCAGATCGGCCTGCCGCCCACGGACGAACTCATTCGCACGTTCATGGAGGATCGGGCACGCAGGCCGGCCAAGCCGGTGGTCAATGTCGAACCATGGTATGAGGCCTGCGACTGGGGCAAGTCGCCCGTCAACGATCACGAAATGCGCGTTCAGGCATATCACAGCCTGTTGGCGGGCGCCTGCGGATTCACGTATGGCCACCACAACATCTACGGCTTTGACTCGCCCGTGTCCGCTGCGGACGGCGACGAACGGAACCAGTGGCGCTCATGGCGCACACGCCTTGACGCCCCGGGACGCCTTCAGATGCGGCACCTTCGAGCGATCATGGCGGAGCTTGCGGGTCGCCGCTGCGAGCCAATGCCCGAGCTTCTGACGCAGGGCCCAAACGACTCGCTGATCACCAATGTACTCACCGAAAGGATCGCCGCGGCTGCGTCCGCTGATCGGAAATGGTTCTGCGTGTATTCACCGAAGTGCAGGACATTCTCGGTGAACCTTGCACTCGTCAAGGGGGATCAGGTGAAGGCTTCATGGTTCAATCCTCGGAGCGGAGAGCCCATGGTGGCGGGCGCGTTCACGACATCCGGTGAACAGGCCTTCCGGCCGATGGGCGAGCCGGCTGAAAACCACGACTGGCTCCTGATCCTTGAATCATGCCCCACTGGGTCCCGGGGGGGAAGCTGCTGACGCAATCGCTGAATCATGATGAGCGAACCAAGGCGTAAACGCGCGACCACGCCATGTACCTGAACCGGAATGGGCCAGACGTGAGGCCGGCCCTTCAACTTCGGCCGGGAATGCCGGGCACGCTTCCTGCGCCCTACCGTCACGCCGCCCTCCGCTCGTAATGGTTCAGCACCCCCCCAAGCGGCTTCGTCCGCCGCAGACGTCCGATCGACCCGGCGACGGATCCTCGCGGGGGCCCATCCCGCTCGTTCGGCGGCACATTTCCCAGCGACTGGTGCGGCCGCATCGTATTATGATACCGCGCATACGTCTGTACCACGTGGTCAACCTGCCGCAAGCTGAAGCAGTAAAAGGCGTTGAGGCACTCGCGCTTGAGGCTGCCGATCCACGACTCGGCGAACGAGTTTGCAATCGGCGACTGGAACGGCGTCTTCACGATCTGCTCACCGCTGACGCGCCGAAAGTGCTCATCGAAGGCCTCGGTGAATTTACTGTCACGATCCCGGATCAGAAAGCGCAGTCCCAGGCCCTCGTCCTCAGCCCACATCGTGACGTTCCGCGCCTGCTGCTGAACCCACTCGGCGTCCGGGTGGTACGTGCTCGACGAAACGAACACCTTTCGACTGCCCAGGTGGATGAAAAGCAGGATGTAGGCCAGGTGCTTGCCCGTCGGCGTCCAGACGGATTTACAGAAGAAATCCGTGGCCACCATGCAGTCCAGGTGGGCCGCCAGGAACCTCCGCCATGTCGTGTCCACACCCTTGGGCGCGTGGCGATCCGGATCCGGCAGCACGCCCTCGTCCTCAAGCACTCGACGCACGCTCCCGCGACTGGGCGTGAGCGCCAGCTTGCGCAGCTCGCCCACGATCCGCCGCACGCCCCAGCCGACATTCTCCCGGGCCAGGCGCAGGATCAGCGCCCGCAGCGAGGCCGTCATCTTCCGCGGGCGCCCCACCCGCCGCGCCTTCCGCCCCGCGGCCTGGTCCCGCACCCACCGGCGGTAGGTCTTGACGCTGACGATCCCGATGACATCATGGACCTCATGGCCCATCGCCTCCCCGAGCCGAAGCAGACGCGCCCGGTCCTCCGGGGACAGGATCACCCGGCTCCCGGGCACCTTGGCGCGGAGCAGCTCCACCTGGAGTTTCAGGAAGCGGACCTGGGCGTCGCGGCGCGCCGACCACGCCTCCGCCAGCATCATCACAAGGGCCATCAGCCAGTGGGGCAGCGCCATCTCAGCCTCCGTCCCCCGCGTCGTAGGTCCAGCACAGACCGCTGCCCGACATTTTGGCCCCCCCCGCGGCGTTGTAAATGGCCGCGATCCCGCCTCAGGCCCTCTCAGCCCTCATAACCAGCGCCCTTTTGATTCGGTACTCCGAACGTGACACGGAAAAGTGCTCTGTGCGCACTCCGGCCAAAAGTTTGAAATGCGTATGGCCCGCTCTAGGACGCCGGGCCACGAAAAAGGCCGCCCACACTGGCTCGTGTGCCCTCGTCAGGGACACGAGGAAGGTGGTCGGCCAAGGGCGGAGGCGTCCGTAT
>SLDI01000371.1:0-4241 GCA_007125385.1 Phycisphaeraceae bacterium
AGTTCTTTCACGGATTGCCTTGCCTTTCGTCCTGGGTTCGCTAGGATCAACATAGCCAACGGAGCACGACCGCAGGGTCGCCAAGCTCCAATGGTCGGAAGACTGGATGAAGGGCAGCCCGGTGACGCGCCGGGAGGCCTGTCAGCGAGTAAGCCGGCTTGATTCTGCACCTTTTGGTGCCGAAGCAGGCCGGTTTTTTTGTGCGCACTCGCACCGGGGATGTTCGGACGAGCGGCAACGCTCAAGGATGTACGCACCGATGTCAGAGACCCCGTTAACCATGGCGCAGCAGGTGGCCCGGGCCGCCAGCATGCTTCAGCAGCAGCGCACCGGCCACACGCCGAAATCCGTGACGGTGGTTCTGAGCGAAGGCACGCTGGTGATCACCCTGCACGGCGCTTTGACCCCGGCGGAGCAGGCCATGGCTGCAACCCCGGAAGGGGCGGCGCGGGTGCAGGAGTTTCATCGCCAACTCTTTACCACCTCATCTGACTTGCTGCGGCAGGAGATCAAGCGAATCACGGGCGTCGACGTGCGCGAAGCGGCGGCGGAGATCGATATCGGCACCGGAAGCGTCGTCCAGGCCTTCACCAGCGGCACGATGGTGCAGGTGTTCATGCTCGCCGAGAACGTGCCCGACGCGGTCTGGCGCGGCACGGCGTCGGATGAGGAGAAAGGTTGACACCGAAGACAACGCCATGAATGTACATCAATCGGCAGAGCATCTTTCACCCGTTGCGAGCACCGACGCGCCCGCGGCCACCGAACCGCCGGCCACCGTGCCGGCTTCGACGCGCCTGGCGAGCTTCGTCGTGGTCGTGATCCCCTTCCTCGCCTTCCTCGTCGCCATCGCCTGGTTGTGGGGCTCGGGCATCGCCTGGCCGTCATTGGTGGTGTTCATCGTCATGACGGTGTTTACGACGCTGGGCATCACGATGGGCTACCACCGCTACTTCACGCATCGCTCCTTTCAGACCGTCCGGCCCGTTCAGGCGGTTCTGGCGGTGTTCGGATCGATGGCCGCGGAAGGCCCCGTCATCAAGTGGGCCGCCGTCCACCGTCTGCACCACCAGCACGCCGACGAGCCCCGCGACCCGCACTCGCCGCACCTGCATGGCCACGGGCTGCGCGGCCTGGTCGCCGGCCTGTGGCACGCGCATGTCGGCTGGCTCTTCGCACCCGATGCGCCCGGCCTGGCCCGCTACGTGCCCGATCTGCTCGCCGACCGCCTCGTCGGCGTCCTGAGCCGACTCTTCGGCGTGTGGGTGATCCTCGGGCTCATCCTGCCCGCGGCCGTCGTCGGCCTGGTCACCATGAGCTGGATGGGCGCCCTGCAAGGCTTCATCTGGGGCGGACTCGTTCGCATCTTCCTCGTGCACCACGTGACGTGGAGCATCAATTCCGCATGCCACCTCTGGGGCGCGACACCCTTCCGCACCCGCGACCACAGCCGCAACAACCCCGTGTTCGGCGTCCTGGGCTTCGGCGAAGGCTGGCACAACAACCACCACGCCTTCCCCACCTCCGCCCGCCACGGCTTGCGCTGGTGGGAGCTCGACATCACCCATCTGCTCATCCGCGGCCTGGCGTTGACCGGGCTGGCGTGGAAGGTGCGCCTGCCCGCACCCGAGGCGATCGCCGCCAAGCGCCGCGAAGGCCCGGACACGCCACACATGGACCAGGACGTCGAACCGGCGAGCCCAACCACCCATCGCACCACCACCTGATTCGCCGCAACGCAAGGCAGAAGGAGAAGCGTAGCCATGATTGACGACCTGCCGAAGGCCGGGGATCGCAGCGAACTGCTCAACGGGAAGAATCCCATTGCCGACGCGCGCCTGATGGCCGCCGTCACGCGCGGCGGAACCGACAAGACCCGGATCCACCCGGCCAGACGCGCGAGCACGCCGCAGGGCCCCGCGCCCAAGAGGGCCACCAAGCCCAAGGGCATCTCACGCAACAGCCAGAAAATCACCCGAGGCGTTAACGCGCGATGAGAGGACAGGGCGGAGGGAGAGACGCCGGCCGCGCGCCGGCACCAGTTCGACGGTCGGGAGAGCCGTCGAGCGGGAAGCGGGCACAAACGCCGGCCGTGGACTTCCACACGGCCGGCGTCCCCCCGCTTGCCTTCGCAAGTGATCCGCGCCAACCGTGTTTCCACGTGACCCGAACCCGAACCAACCGTGAAAAGAGGCACCGATGTACACCGTGATGATCCTGTCCCTCCTGCTGGCTGTCGCTGCGGCAATCGCCGCCCTGTACCTCCGCCGGCACAAGGGGGGCGCGCGTCCGAACCTGGCCGTGCCTGATGCCGCGCCGCCCGTCGTCAAGCACAAGGCCCTGGCCCGGATCGCGCAGCGGCCGCGAAACGGCCCCGGCGCAACGTCACCCTGATCGCCGCAACCGCAAGCCGATCGCACACCGGCAACCCCAAACCCCTGACAAAGAGGGAGGACCCATGATGAACCGCGATTCACTCGTGACACCACACGCCTTCCAGGTGCAATGCACGACAGCGCAACACGTGTCGCTCGTCATCGGATCGGTCAACCATAAAGAGGCGCACATCGTTCCCCTCCGGCCGTGCGGCGAGGGGATATGGAGGACGGCGGTTCGCCTTCTCCCGGGAACGTACCGCTACTGCTACCACGCCTACGACGGCCGCACCTTGATGTACGTCGCGCCGCCGGCAGCACCCCGGGACGGGCTCAAGGCACTGCTCCACATCGAGCCGGCCAACGCGGATCACGTCCATCAACTCGCCGGACCATCGTTAGCCGAGCGTTGAACAGAACTCCATCGGCCTCACGCAAGAGACCGAACCAATCCGAAAGGACCGGATCATGCTCTGGACAATCGTCATCCTGCTTCTGGTGTTGTGGCTACTGGGCCTGATAACCTCCTACACGCTGGGTGGAGTAATCCACATCCTCCTGGTCATCGCCCTGGTCGTGGTGATCATCAACGTGATTCAACACCGTCGGCTCGCCACGTAGGCACGCCGACAACCCCGCGCGGCGCCGATCGGCAAGGGCGACGATCGGCCACGGCCGAATCCTCCTGCCCGGAGCCTCTCATGACGATTCAGCGTATCGCGGGCGTTGTGCTGCTGATCGCCGGCATCGCCCTGCTCATCATCGGCATCAACGCGACGGATTCGATGGCGGATCAGGTAAGCCACTTCTTCACAGGCCGCTTCACCGAGGCCACCCTCTGGTACCTCGTGGGTGGCGCGGCGATGGCGGTCGGCGGTCTGGCACTGACCCTGTTCGGCGGCCGCGCGGCCCGGGCGTAACAGCGCTGCGCCTCGGACGCCTGGCCCCTGCCACCGAAGAGCTCCTGACAGCTCAGCGACGGATTCCGGAAACCTGGTCGAAGCCGGGGACGACCCCTACAAGAGAATGACCTGAAATGAAACACACTGCTCTGAAAATGACGAGCCTCGCTGCGGGCGCGATGGCGCTGTTGGGCCTGCTGGCGCTGGGCGCCTGCTCCACCGCGCCAGGGTCGGCGCAAGGGAAAGCAGACATCGAAGCACAAGCCGATACCGCCTTGGCCAAGGCGAAGGAAACCGACCCCAGCCTCGTACCCGTGCTGCGAAGCGCCGCGGGCTATGCCGTGTTCCCCAGCGTCGGCAAGGGCGGCGCCGGTCTGGGCGGGGCCTACGGCAAGGGCGTGCTCTACGAGCGCAACCGCATGGTCGGCTACTGCGATCTGAGCCAGGCGACCATCGGCTTCCAACTCGGCGGCCAGGCCTACACGCAGATCATCGCGTTCGAGACACAGGAGGCGCTCGGCAGCTTCAAGGCCGGCCATTTCGCCTTCGACGCCCAGGCCACCGCGGTGGCCCTCCAGTCCGGAGCCGGCGCCAATGCGCCGTATGCCAACGGTGTGGCGGTCTTCACGATGGACGAGGCAGGACTCATGTACGAGGCGTCCGTTGGCGGGCAGCGGTTCAGCTACGAGGCCAGGTGAGCCGGGGCGCCCGATCCGCCCGGTGAATACGCCCGGGCGGGTCGGGTGATGACCCGCAACGCCAGCATCAGCGCGAGCAGGCCCAGCGTACCGGGCTCGGGCACGCCCGGCGAACCGCCGGTGGCGCCGCTGACGAGCAACGGCACGAACGCCGTCACGTCGCCGGTGTCGAAGGCGCCGTCCTGGTTGATGTCGCCCAGGGCGATGAGCGCTGCCTCGTCGATGTCGAACTGGGCCATGTAGGCCGCCGGGTCCGTCAGCGCCAG
>SLDI01000408.1:0-4238 GCA_007125385.1 Phycisphaeraceae bacterium
ACCCAACCGACTCTCATTGAGGCTGGCACATAGTTTTCAGGCAGGCCAGCCGCGGCCGATCGCGTTGGTGACCAGCCACGACGCGGCGGGCAAGGTCAATGCGGCGCCGTTCAGCTTTTTCAACGCGATGGGCGCCGATCCGCCGCTGATCGCGCTGGGCGTGGGCGATCGGCGGGGCGAGCCCAAGGACACGGCCGAGAACATCCGCCGGCATCACCGCTTCGTGGTGAACCTGGTCAGCGAGCGAATCGCCGAGCCGATGAACGTCACGGCCATCGACTTCCCCGCCGAGGTCGACGAGCTGGCGGAGGCGGGTTTGACGGCCGCGGCGATGGCGGACGGCTGGCCGCCCCGGATCGCCGAGTCGCCGGTGGCGATGCAGTGCGTCGAGGCGTCGACGCTGCACATCGGGCGCAACCGGGTGATCCTGGGCGAGGTGCGGGCGATGCACATCGACGACGAGCTGATCGACATGGACAAGCTGCACGTGCGCACCGAGGCGCTGAAGCTCATCGGGCGGATGCACGGCTCGGGCTGGTACACGCGCACGGACGAACTGTTCGAGCTGCCGCGCATCGCCGTGGAGGCGTGGCAGGCGGGGTCGCGGTGATGACGTTCCCGCGTCCGTGGTGGGTTCGCTACACCCTGCAGCGTGACGACGATGCGCCGCGAGGCCGGTGCCCTACTCGGCCATGGGCAGCGGGCGCATCCCGTCGCCGCGGTACAGGTTCAGCGGCGGCTGCGACGCCGCGTCGCGGGCGCTGTTGAAGCGCTCGATCAGGCGCTCGCCACGGTCAAGCCACGGCTCGGCCGGCTCGTAAGGCCCCACCTTGGCCGGCCAGGCCTCGTCCGTGTCGAAATCGTGCAGGATCAGCACCGCCTCGGGCGCGATCGTCGCCGTGACGGCAACGAGTCGCCCGTCGGCGACCACGTGTACCTCGAACGCCAGCAGCTCCGCCCCCGGCGGGTGGCTGCCGAAGAAGGCGTCGTCAAACAGCGGCTCATCGTCGGCGTCGGTGATCTGGTAGTAGTAGGCCTGCGTGCGGTCGCGCAGCAGTCGGCCGCGGATGTGCAGCTCGCGCTCGCCCGGCAGGGCCAGGCTGTGGAACGTGGCCAGCTCCGGGGCCTCGCGGTCGATGACCACGTGCAGCAGCGGCACGGTGAAGAGGATCAGGAAGATGAAGGCGATGGCGGCGACCCAGCGAAGGGGCATGGCGAGGCTCGGGTGAAGGTTGCAGGCAATATCCCCCTCCCTCTGGGAGGGGTTGGGAGAGCGTACGTTCGAGCGCCGTGGTGACCGTTTCATCCGTGCGTCGTTGCAGCCGGTTGTCGGCGTGGCGTTGACGCAAGGCGGCAGGTGACGCTCTGCCCCGACCGCTGCCGGCGGGAGGGGGTTGGAATCGGTCAGCATCAGTAGCGTAGCGAAACCCGGAGGCGATCGGGCCCCTGCGTTCGTCTCTCCGCGCCCTTGGCGCGGATTTTTCACCACAGAGGCACAGTGACGCAGAGAGATCACTGAGGAAAAGAAAGTTACGGATGTTTCGCAACCGGTTTGCGGCGCGCAGTCTGCGCGCCGCACGCCGGGGCGACCGCGTCGATGGCGTCGCCAGAAAACCTGTCAACAAGACTTTCGCCTCTGTGCTCTCGGTGCCTCTGTGGTTTTTCTGAATGATCCGGGTTAGCGGGAACTTTGCCGGGTCGCGCCCGCGGCGTACCATGGGAGGTCATGGCTGTGGACGTGGATGTGATTTCGCGGCGTTGGCCGGGCGTCGATTCGCATCGGGTGCGGCGGCTGGTGGATCGGCTGGATGCCGAGTACTACGAGCGTTTCGACGAGGCGACGGTCGCCGAGCACGTCGGGCACCTGGTGTCGCTGGGTCGGTCGCACCCGGTGGCGACGCTGGTGCGGCGGGAGGACGACGGGCGGGCGGCGTGCACGGTGCTGGCGTTCGACTATCCGTACGAGTTTTCGCTGATCACGGGCGTGCTGGCGGCCACGGGTCTTCGCATCGAGAGCGGCGACATCTTCACCGTCGAGGCCGAGCCCCGGCGCGGGCGCGGCCCGGGCCGGGGCGACCCGGGCCGGGATGCGGTGATCATCGATCATTTCGTCGGCCAACTGGCCGAGGGCGTCGTCTTCGAGGCGTGGCGTGACCGGGTCCAGACGCTGCTGGGGCAGGTGATCGGGCTGCTGGACAAGCGCCAGGAGGCGGCGCGCCAGCAGGCCCAGAAGCTGGTCAACGAATGGGTCACGCAGCGTCTGGCCGCCGAGCGCCACCCGCCGGAGCGCGTGCTCCTGCCGCTGGACCTGGACATTGAGCCGGCGGCGTCGGGCCTGACGCGCATCACGATCGTCGGGCAGGACACGCCGGCGTTCCTCTACACGCTTGCGACCGCCCTGTCGCTGCGCGGGCTGGACATCCGCCGCGTGCGCATCGGCAACGAGCCGGACGGCCGCATCCGCGACGAGATCGACGTCGTCGACCCGCGCCGCTCGGGTCGGCTGGACCGCCGCACCGTCGAGCGCGTGCGCCTGAGCGTGCTGCTGACCAAGCAGTTCACCTACTTCCTCGGCCAATCGCCGGACCCGTTCGCCGCGCTTCAGCGCTTCGGCCGGCTCATCGACGACCTGCTGGGCGACGACGACGGCGGCAAGAGCCACGAGCAGTGGATGGAGCTGCTGACCGACCCGCGGGCGATGAACGAGCTGGCGCGGCTGCTGGGCACGAGCGACTACCTGTGGGAGGACTTCATCCGGGGCCAGTACGAGTCGCTGCTGCCGGTGCTCGGGCCTCACCTGGCGGGCGAGCGCTTCTACCCGCCCATGGAGACGCTGCCGCTGCGCCTGGAGGAGGCGCTGGCGGGGGCCGAGACGATCGACGAGCGGCGTGAGCGGCTGAACCGCTTTAAGGATCGCGAGATCTACCTGATCGACCTGGATTACATCCTCTCGCCCGAGGTGGACTTCCGCGACCTGGCGTTTCGGCTGACGACGCTGGCGGAGAACCTCGTCGCCGCCGCCGCCGAAGCCGTCTGGCACGAGTTGTTGGAGCAATACGGCCAGCCGATGCGCGACGCGCCGGCGCCTTCGGGCGACGACAAGGCCCATTACGCGGTGTGCGGGCTGGGCAAGCTCGGCGGGGTGGCGCTGGGCTACGCCTCGGACATCGAGCTGCTGTTTCTCTACTCGGCGCCGGGCCGGACGGCCGGGGGCGAACGCGGCAGCATCTCCAACGCCGAGTTCTTCGAGCAGCACGCGCGCGACACGGCCGCGTTCATCCGCACCAAGCGCGAGGGCATCTTCGAGGTCGACATGCGCCTGCGGCCGTACGGCAAGGACGGGCCGCTGGCGACGAGCCTGGAGCACTTCGAGCGCTACTACAAGCTCGACGGCGAGATGGGCAAGACGGCCCACCCGTTCGAGCGCCTCGCCCTGGTGCGCCTGCGCTGGATCGCCGGCGAGCCGCGGCTGGGCTACGACATCGAGCGCGCCCGCGACGCGGTGGTCTACGAGCAGGGGGCGTATGAGCTCGACGCCCTGTGGGAGCTCTGGGCAAGGCAGAAGCAGCAGAAGCTGGCCGAGGGACGCGGGGCCAACGCCAAGTACAGCCCCGGCACGCTGGTGGACCTGGAAGGGGCGGTGCAGTTGTTGCAGGTGCATCACGCCAGCGAGGTGCCGCAGCTTCGCTCGCCGCGCCTGTCGCTGGCGATGGAGGCGCTGCGCCGCGCCGACATCCTCTCGCCCAAGGCGTACGCCGAGCTGAGCATGGCCTACCGCTTCTTCCGGCATCTGATCAACGGCCTGCGCATGCTGCGCGGCAACGCGCGTGACCTGTTCCTGCCCGAGGCCGGCTCCGACGAGCTGACGCACCTGGCCCGGCGGCTGCACTACCACGAAAAGCAGGGGCGAAGCTCGGCCGAGCAACTGGTCGCCGACTTCGACAGGCACAGCGAAACGGTGCGGGCGTTCATCAAGGAGCACTTCGGCCGCGCGTGCCCGGGAGAGGGTGAGCGGTGATTTCTGATTGCTGATCCCTGATCGCTGCTGGTTTTGGATCGCCTGCAATCCATTCGTAGCGGTTCAGGTGCCACTCAACGCCGTGAACTTCACGCGTGGCGGCGCTGATGTCGGGTGGGTAGAGCGCAGCGAAACCCACCAGGGTGGCCGTGGATTCCCGCCGCAACCGGTGGGTTTCGCTTCGCTCTACCCACCCTACAGCCAGAGTTCACGGCGTTGG
>SLDI01000232.1:0-4226 GCA_007125385.1 Phycisphaeraceae bacterium
GGCCTGGTGCGCGCCGAGTATGGCGAGCTCACCGTCGCCGCCTCGCTGATCAACCACGCCAACGTCGACGCAGTTGATGCCATCCTCACGCTCAACGGCGAACTGGCCAACCTCGGAACGATCAGGGCCACCAACAGCGTGCTCACCCTTGGCAATACAACAGGTATCGAGCAATTGGGAGCCTTGCACCTGGACGGCACAACCGTCAACCTCAACGCCATGCAGATCGCATCCGGCACCATCCATTTCGAGGCGGACCGATCGGTTGTGCGCATGCTTGAGCCGGCGACGCTGACCCTGGGTGAGGATGTGGCGATCCGTGGCGGCGAGGCGCTGATCGGCCACAATGAGGCACCCGAGGCCGACCCCGCGATGAACCTCATCAACCGCGGCGCCATCATCGCCGACGTTGCCAGCAAGACGATTGCCATCGATCCGATCGACGGCCTGATAAACGAGGGCCGACTGGAAGCGCGGGACTCAGGCCAGCTCGTGGCCCACCACCTGAGCAACTTGAACTTTCATGGCAACATCCTCACGGGAGGCGAGTACATCGTGGGGCCCGGCAGTCGCCTGACACTCGCGGGCGCCGCCATTAGCCGCAACGTGGCCACCATCGAGCTGGCCGGCTCGGACAGCGAGCTGGTCGACGAACTGGGCAACGACGTCCTAAGCGGTTTGAGGCACAACGAGGGCTCGCTGACGATCCGCGACGGGCGCAGCCTCAGCGTACCGTACGTTTTTTACAACCGCGGGGACCTGCTTGTCGGATCAGACAGCACCTTGATTGTCAACGACGACCTGCACGGCGTCGGCCCGGCAAGCACACTAACCATCGGGCCGCAGGCGCAGGTGACTGTGAATGGCTGGACCAACTTCTGGCCTGATGGCGTACAGTTGGCGTTTGATAACGGCGTGCTCACGACGCAGACACTTGCCGCGCCGTGGGACAGAATGACCGGCAGCGGCGCCATCCACACGCGCGGCCTCATCGCGGATGGTGACGTGGTTTTCGAGCGCCCGGAGGACCTGCAACAACAACTGCTGCTCGACGCCTTACCCGGCCAAGCGGTGACGATCACCCTGGACATCGACGGCACCGGGGCGCTGGGTGTGGGCTCCGGGTCGCTGACCATCCGCGGCGGTCAGCGTGTGGACTCGACACTCGGCATCATCGGGTATGGAGGGGCGGCCGAAGGCCAAGGCCTCGTCACGGGCGAGGGCTCGCAGTGGGCCAGCGCCGGCGAGTTGACGGTAGGCGCGGGTGTACTGACCGTCGAGAAGGGCGGACAGGTCTTCAGCCACGGTGGGCGCATCGTGTCTTTCGCCGAGGCGACGGCGCGAATCGTCGGAAGCGGGTCAACCTGGATCAGCAGTGATTCGGTCGTCGTCGGCTCTGGCCAGATCGGCCACAGTGCGCTCGTGGTGGCTGACGGAGCCATGGTCGAGATCGAGAACGGTCTGAGCATCCGGCCCGGCGGGCAGTTGATGGGCGATGGCCTTGTCAGGGCCCCCGTCGTTCAGACCAGCGGGCAGGTCCTCCCGGGTTTGCTCCTCGACGCCGACGCCGGCGCCGGCGCCCAGGCCGGCACCCTGTACCTCGACGGGGACTACGTTCAGGCCGCCGCACGCCCGTTCTTTGACCGCGGCCTGACAATCCTCGTCGATGGGCAGGCCCATGGCCAACTCGTCATCACCGGCGAGGCGACGCTGCACGACTCTCGTCTCGAGATCCACGTGATCGAAGGCTCGCGGCCCGCCTACTGGCAGGCGATGCCGATCCTCACCGCCGACAGCGTGACCGGCACATTCTTCGATCAGTTGGTCAGCAACGTGGACGCGGACACGGCCTTCCTGGTCGATTACGGCGCCGATACGATCTGGCTCACGGCGGCGCTGCGCGGCGACATGGCGATGAGCGGCACCGTTGATACGGGCGACGTGGCGCCGTTCGTGCTGGCGCTGACGGACCCTGAAGCTTACATGGCCCAATTCGGCATCAATGAGGCGACGATGACGGCAGTTGCCGACATCAACCAGGACGGCGTGTTCGATTCCGGTGACGTCGCGCCCTTTGTGCAGTTGCTCGTCGGCGGCGGTTCGCAAAGCGTGCCGGAGCCGAACACGCTGGCGCTTCTCGGCCTCGGCGCGCTGACGCTGCTGAGGCGACGCCGCTCGTTCGCTGGAACCTACGCTGCCGCCCGTGCCCAAAACGCCCGCCTGACGAATCCCCGTGCGCGCGTCGCCTCGGCGATGCAGTAGCGCAGGCAAGTGAGGAGATGACCCCGACCCGGCCGCGGACAAGCCAGACGTGGCTGGAGCGGCCCTGCCGGAACGTGCTGTTGACCGCGGCGATGTCGCCGGCGTCGTTGACCGCGACCTTGCTCATCAGCCGGCCCTGCTGGCCGCCGGCGCCAACGTCAATGCGAGGGACGAGAGGGGGCGCACGCCGCTGCACTCGGCAGTTTGGGGGAGGAAGCGAGTACCTCGCGGACTTTGCGAAGCTCGTGGGGGCGCGTCTCGTATCGCCCTAGCGCTGCATGAAGCCGTCGAGGTGACGCTGGTCGTGCGTCTGCGACCGAACCACCCGCACGTGCGATGGTTTACTGATGGCTACGCCGACGCCTTGACGGTGCATCTGCTGGGTGAGCATGTCGGCGAGTCGGCGGTGGCGTCGTTTCTGGC
This sequence comes from Phycisphaeraceae bacterium, assembly GCA_007125385.1. Lineage (GTDB taxonomy): Bacteria > Planctomycetota > Phycisphaerae > Phycisphaerales > Phycisphaeraceae > SKPT01. The sequence continues at coordinate 2,686 of SLDI01000232.1, forward strand.
GGGCCGCGACATAGAGCAATTCGCCGATCCGCGCCAGGAGATCAACCTGCTGAGCTGGCTGGCCAAGCAGGCGGAGCTGGAGCTGATGAGCGTGGAGGCAGAGCAGCGCCTGGCGCTGGCGCGCTATCGCGATGCACGAGGCGATGGAGCTGATCGAGCGTCACGGCGCCGATCACGTCAGGCCGGTTCTTGATCTGGTCGATCCGGAGTGGGGGCCTGTCAACGAGCAATTGATTACCGCGCTGGAGCAGGTCACGGGCGAACCGGTCGGCGAGCGGCTTCGGCGCTACCAGCCGTTCGCGGATCAGGCGGAGGGGATCACGCACTATGAACAGCGCATCGCCCATGCCCGGGCCGAGGGCGACGCTGCCGCGGAGTTGCACGCACATCTGCGACGGCATGAACTGGGCCCCGGCCTCTCGCCGCAGGTGCTGACCCGCCTCAGTCGCTTGATGCGGGAGGTTGCGGGCGCGGACGTGGCGTTCGAGCCGTTCGACCAGGCGATCGAGATCCTGGTGCGGCATCGGCAGCACGCGGCCGCGATGGCCCTCCGCCACGCGGCGATCCTCGAGGCGATTCTGAACGACCAGGCGTCGATGGTCTACGAGCATGCCGATCAACTGCTCGCGGCCCATCCCGATCACCCACCGGCCTTGGTGGTGCGGATGCATCGGGAACTCAGCCGCGCAGACCTCGACGCCGCAGAGGCCACGGCCCGGCGAATCCTCGATGTTCAGGACTCCCAGGCAGCGCTGTACCGCCTGGCGGACCAGGCTGTTGAGCAGATCGAGCAACTGCGCGGGCAGGTCGACGTACGCTGAAGTAAATGCCGAGTGAGTGAAGGTTTGAACCGACTGCTCCGGGAGGCGCAACATGCCTCCAGGCACCGTGCGCCTTGACGATGACTTCAGGCAAGCTGAGGCGGGGGAACTGCTCCACCGATTCCGCTCAAGGCAGACGTGCGTCGGCGGGCGGGGGTCCGCGGCTCGCGAAAAATATCGCGCCAGCTCTTGACGCGCCAGGGGCCGACACGTTAAAAAGATAGCGCGGATCGGCCGCGGGTCCGCCCCGCCCCCGCCCCGCCCGTCCCGCCGGACCCGGAGCCTGGCCCATGGACCCGCACCAGCATCTGAGCCGCCGCGAACGCCAGATCATGGACGCCCTCTACGCCCAGGGCGAGCTGAGCATCAACGCTCTGGCCGAGCACCTGCCCGAGCCGCCCACGCCCATGGCGATCCGCAACATGGTGCTGATCCTGGCCCGCAAGGGACTGGTCGCCCGCCGCAAGCTCGGCCGCGAGTACCTCTACCGGCCCAAGGCGCCGCGCCGCCGCACGGGGCAGTCGGCCATGCACAAGGTGGTGCAGACGTTCTTCGACGGCTCGATCGAGCAGGCGCTGGGAGCGTACTTCGCCGGGCGTAGCGTCAAGCTCACGCCGGAGCAGCGCCAGCGCCTGCACGAGATGATCGACCAGGCCCGCGAACGCGGCGACTGACCCCGCCACCCCCGCCACGCGCGCCACCAACGCCACGCTCGCGCAC
>SLDI01000641.1:0-14730 GCA_007125385.1 Phycisphaeraceae bacterium
CGCTCGCCCCCGAGGAGGGGGACTACAACTGGGCGGTGATGGACGCGTGGGTGCGCTGGGCGCGGCGGCAGGAGATGCCGATCGTCGCCGGGCCGCTGCTGAGCTTCGACACCTTCAATTTGCCCGACTGGCTGTTCATCTGGGAGCACGACTACGAGACGCTGCGGGACCTGGCGTACGAGCACATCGACCGCGTTGTAAGCCGGTACAAGGAGCACGTGCACACGTGGTACGCGGCGTCGGGGCTGCACCTGAACCGGCACATCGCGTTCAACTTCGAGCAGATCATGGAGCTGACGCGGATGGCGGCGATGCGCGTCAAGAAGCTGGCGCCCAGGGCCAGGACGATCATCGAGCTGCGCGAGCCGTTCGGCGAGTACTACGCGAGCAACGCCCGGTCGATCCCGCCGCTGACGTATGCCGACCTGGTGGTGCAGGCGCAGATCAACTTTGACGGGTTCGGGTTGCAGTATCTGATGGGCCAGGCCCAGCCGGGGCAGTACGCACGGGACCTGATGCAGGTGAGCACGCTGATCGAGCAGTACCTGGGCTTCGGCAAGCCGGTGCACTTCACGGCCGGGGCGCCGAGCGAGCCGGTGACGCAGATGATGATCGCGGACCCGGACGCGAGCGAGCCGGTGGACGATAACAGCGGGTACTGGCGTCGGCCGTGGTCGCCGCAGGTGCAGGGGCATTGGCTTGAGGCGGTAATGCAGGTGGCGCTGAGCAAGCCCGGCATCGAGTCGGTCGCGTGGCATGAGTTCAAGGATCACCCGGGGATGGCGCTGCCGCTGTCGGGGCTGATGAGCGAGGCGCTGGAGCCGAAGGAGGCGTTTGCCCGCCTGGTGGCGTTTCGCAAGACGCTCGGCGCGGACGCCGACGCCTCGCCGCCGGATGAGCCGGCGTCGATCGATCGCGACGAGGACGAGGTGCGCGAGGAGGGGTGAGGATCATGGCGGCGCGGCGGGCGCCGTCCGTGCCGTTCGTCCGTGTGATGACGGCAGAAGCATGGCCACGGGCGGCGGAATCGTTTTCCTCTTTTTTCTTCGTGCGACCTTCCTGTTCATCGTTTCTCCGTGGCTTTGAGGAGCCCGCCCTTTGCGTGACCCGCACCTGAACAAGCTCGCCGACGTGATCGTGCACTACTCCACCGGCGTCAAGGCCGGGCAGCTCGTACGGATCTCCGGCCCGCCGATCGCCACGCCGCTGATCGAGGCGATCTACGAGCGCGTGCTGGCGGCCGGGGCGCATCCCCAGGTGCGCATGGCACCGGAGGCCCTGACGGACATTTTCTACGAGCAGGCGAGCGAGGAGCAGCTCAAGTTCGTCAGCCCGCTGGTGATCGAGGAGATCAAGACGATCGACGCGACGATCGGCCTGTGGGCGGAGACCAACACCAAGAGCCTGTCGCGCATCGACCCGGCGCGGCAGAGCCTGGCGTCCGCGGCCCGCAAGCCGGTGATGGAGATCTTCATGAACCGCGCCGCGGCGGGGGAGCTGAAGTGGTGCGGCACGCTCTACCCGACCGAAGCCTCGGCCCAGGACGCGGAGATGTCGCTGCGGCAGTATGAGAAGTTCGTCTTCGAAGCCGGGCACCTGGACAAGGACGACCCGGTGGCGCAGTGGCGCGCGATCGAGAAGGCGCAGCAGGTCGTGGTCGACTACCTCAAGAACAAGAAGGAGCTGCGCTTCGTCGCCGCCAACGGCACGGACCTGACGGTGAACGTTGAGGGGATGACCTGGATCAACTGCGCCGGGCGGGAGAACTTTCCCGATGGCGAGGTGTTCACGGGGCCGAACCTCGAGGCCGCCGATGGTGGCGTCAACGGCGTGGTGCGCTACAGCTTCCCGGCGGTGCATGCCGGGCAGGAGGTGCACGACATCGAGCTGACGTTCGAGAAGGGGCGGGTCGTCGAGGCGAAGGCGTCCAAGGGCGAGGCGTTCCTGAAGCAGATGCTCGATCAGGACGCCGGGGCGCGGGCTTTGGGGGAGATCGCCATCGGCACGAACTACAACATCACGCAGTACACGCGCAACACGCTCTTCGATGAGAAGATCGGCGGCACGTTCCACGCGGCCGTGGGGGCGGGGTACCCCGAGACGGGCAACCGCAACAGCTCGGGCCTGCACTGGGACATGGTGTGCGATCTGCGGGCCGAGGCCGGCGGGGGCACGATCAGCGCGGACGGGGAGGTGTTTCACCGCGACGGGCGGTTTGTGATTGAGGGGTGTGAGCTGTAGGCGGGGCGGTGAGGGCAGGGGGGAACCACCGATGCATGTCGATGCACATTGATGGGGAGGGGATGAGGGTGGGGATGGGAGTGTTGGTTGTTGTCAGCTCGAACTGACCGGTTCCGACCCCCCTCCCTCCGGGAGGGGCTGGGGGAGGGTGCGTCCGACCAGTCTGGGTGACCGATCTGGCGCGCGCGGTTGCAGGAAACGCGTGGACGTGAAATAGGCATACGGTGCCAGGTGACGCCCTCCCCCTGCCCCTCCCGGTGGAAGGGGGGTTGGAGTCGGGCGCCCTGGGTGTTGTTAGCCGTCGTCCGGGCGCGACGGCTAACGATGCGGTGGCGCCATGGGTTCATTGAAGTCCGGGTCGAGTTCGGCGAGGCGGTCGTGGTAGCGCAGGAGGATGCGGGTCTTGCGGTCGGGCAGGAGCAGGCTGATGCCGGTGCCGAGCAGGGCGATGGCCGAGGCGACGAGGCCGCCGGAGGCGAAGCCGCTGACGTAGGCCAGCAGGTAGCTGGCTTCGGCCGCGTCGGTCAGGTGCTGCTCGATCCTGTCGCGCGGGTCGGTGACGTTGGGGTCGGTGGCCAAATGCATCATGACGTCCGGGCTGGCGGCGGCGGCCATCGCCGCATCGCGGAAGAATCGCTCGCTCTGGTACGCGGGGAGCATCGAACCGAGGCTGGCGAGGATGAGCACCGCCGCGAGCGGGTGCCGCCAACGCCGGAAGCGTCGAAGGCGATCGATCCAATCGGCCTCGCTGACGCGCCATGAAAGAAACGTCGTCTCGTCGGTTGCCGTCATCGTGCGATCCTCCAACGCCGGTGCCACACAGCATCGCGCAGCGTGCTGTCTGCCGGTCGTCCATGGGCCGCCCGCACACAGCACCCTTTGGGGATGCTGTGTGGCACCCGGCGTGCGCCATTGCAGCGGACCCACCGGCGTGATGAGGACGTACGGTGGCAGGTGACGCCCTCCCCCTGCCCCTCCCGGTGGGAGGGGGGTCGGAATCACGCTCGCCCGCGGCAGCGATCACCCGCCGCGGCGGCGTCGGCCGGAGCTCTTGCCGCGCGGTCCCTTCTTCGATGCCTTCGACTTCCCGGACTTCTTCGACTTCCCCGACTTCGTTGACTTCTTCGACTTCTTGCTCGTCCTGGCGCCGCTCTCCTTGTCGCCTCGCTTCTTGGACTGCTTGATCTTCTGCGTCTCGCCATGAGCCTTGGCGGCGCCGCTGGGCTGCTTGCGCCTGGTCGGCTTGCCCTGGCCTTTGCCGTTGCCCTCGACGATGACCAGGTCGAGTTGTCGGCGGGCGAGGTCGACGTTGGCGATCCGCACGATGAAGCGGTCGCCGATGGTGATGCTTCGGCCGGATCGCTGGGCGACGAGCGCGCCGGTGTTGGGGTTGAGCTGCCAGCGTTCGTCGCGGCCGGGCAGCTCGCTGGTGCGGATGAGTCCGTCGACGAGGTAGCGGTCGATCTGCATGAACACGCCCGTGCCGGTGACGCCGGTGACGGTGCCCTGGAAGTCCTCGCCCAGGTGCTCGGCCAGCAGCTCCATGACCAGGTAGTTGCGCAGCTCGCGTTCGGCGTCCTCGCTGTTGCGCTCGGTGGTCGAGCAGTGGCGGCCGATCTCGTGCAGGCGTTTCTCGTCGGGCAGGCGGTCGTCGCCGGCGACGTCGCGGGCGAGGCGTCGGCTGCCGCCCTTGCCGCGGCGGGCCTCGTGGCCCCCGGCGTCGAAGAAGGCGTCGAGCCCGCGGTGCACGACCAGGTCGGGGTAGCGCCGGATGGGGCTCGTGAAGTGCGTGTAGTGCTCGCTGGCGAGCGCGAAGTGGCCGATCAGCAGCGGGGCGTATTCCGCCTTGGAGAGGGTGCGGAGCACGGCCAGGTGCACGGCGTGCTGCGCCGGCTTGCCGCGCACCGAATCGAGCAACGCCTGAAGCTCGCGCCGGCTGGGGCGCTGCGGGATGTTGTAGCCGGCCACACGCGCGAACTGGCGCAGCTCGCCCAGGTCGTAGGCGTCCGGGTCGGGGTGGACGCGGCGGATCATCGGCAGGCCCAGCGCGTCGAACAGACGCGCCGCCGCCTCGTTCGCCTCAACCATGAACATCTCGATGATCCGGTGCGTGAACGCATCGTCCTCCGGCTCGGCGTCGATCACCCGGCCCGTGTCGTCGAAGACCAGCTCCACCTCCGGCAGGTCGAGGTTGATCATCCCCGCCCCCTGGCGGCGTGCGAGGATGAGCCGGGCCAGCTCGTCCATCATCTTGAGCTGCTGCACAAGCTCCTTGGGGTAGCGCGGCTCGCTCTTGGTGTGCTGGCGCGCCGCCCGCAGGTCGCCGTCGATCAGCGCCTGAGCCTCGAGGTAGGTCAGCCGCTTGCGCGAGCGGATCACGCTGCGGGCGAAGCGGTAGTCGACGACCTTGGCGTCGGCGTCGTAGCGGATGAAGCAGCTCTTGGCGAAGCGGTTCACGCCCTCCTGGAGCGAGCAGACGCCGTTGCTCAAGAGCTCCGGCAGCATCGGGATGACGCGCTGCGGCAGGTAGGTGCTGTTGCCCCGGTCATAGGCCTCGGCGTCGAGCGCGTTGCCCGGCTGGACGAAGTGGGCGACGTCGGCGATGTGCACGCCCAGCTCCCACGTCCCGTCGTCGAGCTTGCGGATGGAGATGGCGTCGTCGTAGTCGCGGGCGTCCGGCGGGTCGATCGTGCTGATGAGCAGCTCGGTCAGGTCCTCGCGGTCCTCGGGGATGTGGTCCTCGTTGAAGGTGCGCGCCGCGGCGCGGGCGTGGTCCATCACCGTCTCGTCGAAGCGCTCCTTCAGGCCATAGGCCCGCATGACGGCGTGGGTCTCGACGTCGGGCTCGCCGGCCTCGCCGAGAACCTCGGTGATGACGCCCTCGGCCATCTGGCCCTGGGTGGGGTATTCGAGCAGCTCGATGACGACCTTGTCGCCGACGTGGGCGTTCTTGGCGTGGGGGTCGCGGATGATGACCGGGTCGTGGAGGACGCGGCCGTCGACCTCGACGAGATGCTGCTGGCCGCGTTTGATGAGCGTGCCGACGTAGTGCCGCTCGGCGCGTTGGATGATCTCGACGATCTTGCCGGTGTAGGGGCTCTTGCCGGTGGCGCGTCCGCGGCGGGGCTGGTGCAGGACGCGGGCGCGGACGCGGTCGCCGGTCATGGCGTCGAGCGTGGCGTTGGGGGGGACGAACAGGTCGCCGTGCTGGGTCAGCTCATCGGGGATGAGGAACCCGAAGCCGCGCTCGTGGCGGCGGAAGATGCCGAGCATCTCGTTGCCGGGCGGCGGCAGGACGAGGGTGGCGGCGCTGCCGAGGACGACCTGGCCCTCGTCGATGAGCTGCTGGACGGCCTGCTCGAAGGTCGCCCGCTGGGCCTTGGGGATGGACAGTTCCTCGGCCAACTGCCTGGCGGTGCGCGGCTGGTAGCGTTGGTCGGCGATGTGCTCGAGGATGCGACGGGAGTAGCGTTCAGGCATGAAGGTGCCGGTTCCGGAGGGGGGGGCGGGGCCCGCCACGGGCCCGATTTCAGCCGCTATGCTACACGCATTGCCGCGATCTGACAGCCCGCGGCCGGTCTTCATCGCAAGGATCCGCCCATGCCCAGCACCGACGAGATCATCGCCAAGGCCCAGGAGCTGGGCAAGCAGCTCGCCGAGCACCAGGCCGTCAAACGACTGGCCGAGGCCCTGAAGAAGCTCGAGAGCGATACCCAGGCCCAGCGGGCGCTGACCGACTACCAGCGGCACATCCAGACGCTGGCGGGCAAGGAGGCGGCCGGCCAGCCGATCGAGGTGGCGGAGAAGCGCCAGCTCGAGGAGCTTCAGAAGGCGGTGGTGACGAACCTGGTGCTGCGCGACTTCCAGATGGCGCAGATGGACTACGTCGACCTGATGCGGCGCATTGACGAGGCGATGGTGGCCCAGACGCCGCTGGCCGACACCGCCGTAGCCCCGCAGGGCGGGGACAGTGGTCGTGGTGCGGGCCCCGGGCCCGCCGGCGTGAACCCCGACATCATGGGCGGACTGTAAGAACGGGTGTGCCACGGGTGCCGAACAAGGATCCCGGGGTGCACCTCAGATTTGCAGCAGACGCACGTTACGGTGGGTTGGGTGGCACGGGCGGCTTGCCCGCCAGTGCCCAGGCGCACCGCAGCCCACCCACCGTGCAGACGACGCGTGCCGCGTGATCGAACCACCCACGCCGTACGCGACGCCGAGGCACTGGCGGACAAGCCGCCAGTGGCACCCCGTTTTCGGACGGAGCCTAAATCGCCAGCGCCGCCTCGTCGAGGTTGTAGGGCGGCTGCTGCAACAGGTTGCGCCAGCGCTGGGCGGCGGTGCGCACGGCGTCCCAGTCGCCGGCCTCGACGGCCGACGTCACGGCCCCCGGGGCGCCGCCGGCCCCGCCCAGCTCGCGATGCAGCGTGCGCAGGATGTGGTCGGCCAGCTCGATGCACTGGGCGTACTGCTGCTGCACCGGCTCGTCGAACTCCTCGTCGGCGTCGGCCAGCGTCGCGGCAAGCAGGTCCATGTAGCGCACCGCGGCCCGCGAGAGCTGCACACTGGCCGCGGCGGGCGCGTCGTCGGCCTCGATCAGCCGGCGGTAGAGCTGCTGCATCGCCGCGTGCTCGGGCTGGACGGATTGCCCGGGCTGCTCGGCGTGTCGGGCCGCGCGGGCGTTCAGCGCCTCGAGCAGCGGCTCGCCGGCGTGCTGAAGCGGCAGCGTCGCCATCGCCACCAGCAGTTGCTCGAGCACCGCCGGGGCGCCCTCGGCATCGATGCGCTCGCGCAAGCGCTCGGCCAGCGCCTCCTGCCGGGCGGCGCCGAGCTGCCCGGAGGCCGCCTGCTCACGCAGCGCCCGCGCCGCCCAGTAGCGCACGGCGGCGCTCTCGTCGGCGAGGATGGCATCGAGGCGGGGCTCGGCGAGGTCGACGCGGATCCGCGCCGCCAGGATCGCGCCGTTCAGCCGCACCAGGAAGCTGTCGCTGGCCAGCGCGGCGTCGACGTGCTCGGCCAGGCTCTGGCGGTAGTGCTGGCGGAAGGTGGACGTCGCCGCTTCGACGTCCCAGGGCGCCACCAGCATCTGCCGCGCGGTGGCGAGCTGCGCCGGCTGGCCCTCGAGGATCTGCCCGGCGTGGCGGGCGACGTAGGTGTCGATCATGTTGCGCTGTTGGCCCGTCAGGGATTCGGCGGTGATGATCTCCATCGCCAACGCCTCGTCGTCCTGACCCAGCGACGACGCGCTCAGCCATGGCCCGAGCACAATGGCGAGCAGCGCCAGGAGCCCGGACAAACGTCGGCTTGGGGTCATCGGCTCGCTCTCCGAGGTGTTCAACTGCGGCCCACGCCAGCACTAAGCCGCCATCCTCGCGACCGTATCACCACCTGCGCACAGTGTCAAACGCTCACCGCCGGGGCCGACCGCCGGCCCGCCGCCCGTCCCGCTGCGGCGAGGACTGTAGCATCCCTCGGCCGGCTGGTCCATGGGCCGGCCCCCGCCGTCCCCCCGCGGGTGCACCTCAGATTTGTAGCGGACGAGCGACGCGGTAAGGTGGGTGGCACTGGCGGCTTGTCCGGCAGTGCCTCGGCGGCCCGTACGGCATGGGTGGTTCGATCACGCAACGCCCACGCCGTTTGCACGGTAGATGGGCTGCGGTGCGCCTGGGCACTGGCGGGCAAGCCGCCAGTGGCACCCGGAACACCGAACGCCGCACCCGCTACTCTTATGAGGTGCATCCCCCCGCCGTCGCGGCGGTGCGTGCCCTATCATGTTTCCTCCCCGGCCGCTGACACGGAACCCCGCACCCCGAGCCCCCAGCCGCCATGCATCACCGCATCATCCCCGGCACCGACCTGTCCGTGAGCCTGCTGGCGTTCGGCAACTTCACCTTCGGCACCAACTGGTGGGGTGAGTTCTCCGACGACGAGGCCGTACGCCTCCAGAACCTGGCCGTCGACCAGGGCGTGACCTTTTTCGACACGGCCCCGGCGTACGGCAACGGCCGGGCCGAAGCGCTGATGAAGCCGACCATCGCCTACGCCGGGCGCGACCGGCTCGTGATCTCGACGAAGTTCGGCTACGACGTCTACGCCGACCCGGGCGAGGAGGGGGGCCACCGCGAGCGCAAGCAGGATTTCTCGCCCGAGTTCATCCGCTTCGAGCTCGAGACGAGCCTGAAGCGCATGGGCGTCGACTGCATCGACCTGTACCAGGCCCACAACCTCAAGCTGCCGCAATTCCGCGATGAGCTGCACGAGACGATGCAGCGGCTGATGGAGGAGGGCAAGATCCGCGCCTGGGGCGTGGCGCTGGGCCCGGCGATCGGGTGGCGCGAGGAGGGGCACAAGGCGCTGAACGAGTGGGACGCGGCGACCGTGCAGACGGTGTTCAACCTCTACGAGCAGGATCCGGGGCGCGAGTTCTGCGAGCTGGCCAGCCGGCGCGGCCGCGGCGGCGTGATCGCCCGCGTGCCGACCAATTCGGGCATCCTCGACGAGGAGTTCGCCTCGCCCGAGCACCAGTTCCCCGCCCACGACCATCGCAAGTTCCGCGACCGCGGCTGGCTGGTCTACGGGCTGAAGAAGAACGAGATCGTCCGCCCGCTGGCCCAGCAGCTCGGTCTGTCGCTGCGGCAACTGGCGTTCAAGTGGCTGGCGTCGCAGCCGGGGCTGGTCTCAATCGAGCCCAACGTCGTCGGTGACGCGGACGTGCTGGACTTCGCGGTCGTGTGCGACGGCGAGCCGTTGCCCGAGCGCGTGCTGACGGACCTGGCCCGGCTGTACGAGCGCGACTTCGACCTGGGCGAGGCGGCGCACCCGTGCGATCTGAAGTCGAGCACGGTGGAGGGGGGAAGTGTGCGCAGCGGGTATGAGCCGGTGGGGGTTTGATTGCTGATTTGGGGGGTGGGCGCGTTGGGGCTGATGTAGGGTGGGTAGAGCGGAGCGAAACCCACCAGCTCGGCCGTGGATCCCCACCGCAACCGGTGGGTTTCGCTTCGCTCTACCCACCCTACATTGATGCGGCGAACGCGGGGCTTACGACAGCCCGCCGTGCCAATTGCCGGTGGCGCCGCGCTGGCCGGCGAGGCGTCTTTCCAGGGCGAAGAGCAGGTTGGCGAGGTTGTCGATCTGGCGATCGCCGAGGTGGCGGTAGATCTGGTAGTGCTCGTCGAGGCCGCGGCGCAGCTCGTCGATGCTGCCGCCGGCATGGGTGATCCAGTCGGCGTGCTTCTGGAAGACGCGTTCGATGTCGGCCCGCGTCCACTCGAAGTGGTACTGGAACCCGTAGGTCCGCAGGCCGACCTTGAACGCCTGGACCTTGCAGGCGGCCGAGCCGGCGAGCGGCGTGGCGCCGGGGGGCAGGTCGGTGACCTCCTGGCCGTGGAGGTGGAATTGTCGGGCGTTCCAGGGGATGCCGGCCAGCAGGGGGTCGGTGGTGCCGGGGAAGGTCAGGCGTACGCGGTGCCAGCCGATCTCCGCTTCGCTCATGGGCGCGACGTTGCCGCCGAGCGCTGCGGCGATGATCTGGGCGCCGAGGCAGACGCCGACGATGGGGATGCCGGCGTCGTGGGCCTGGCGGATCAGGTCCATCTCGCGGGCCATCCAGGGGTGCTCGTCGGCTTCGGTGACGTTCATGGGGCCGCCGAGGCTGATGATGCCGTCGACGTCGTCGAGATCGGGCGGGACGGCGTCGCCGGCGTGCAGCGTGATGACGCGCAGGCGGTGGCCGAAGTCACGGAGGATGGCGCCGAGGCGCGCCGGGTGCTCGCTGGCGTGATGCTCGAAGACGACGATGGCCATGGGTGGGGGGTCCTTTCGTGAACGGGCGGTATTGTAGGTTCTGTCGGCGAACCGTTGAAGGGGTGCCACTCAACGCCGTGAACTATTCGGCGGCGGCGCTAATGTAGGGTGGGTAGAGCGAAGCGAAACCCACCACGGTGCTCGTAGATCCAAGGCAAGACTGGTGGGTTTCGCTTCGCTCTACCCACCCTACATTAATCGTTCACGGCCTTGAGTGGCACCCGTTTCCCGACACAGCCTGGTTTCGCCGTCCGCCCAAAGGCGACGCGGCGGTTCGGCGCGTCGTGGAGGTTCGAGTTCACCAGGGGCGACCGGGGCCCCGCGTCGCCCAGAGGGCGACGGCTAACACTGTGTCAAGGCGTCGGCGCGGCGCTCGGGACGTGTTCGGCCAGGAGGCGGCGGTGTTCCGCGAGCACGCCGGCAAGCGCGGGGTCGCTCGCGTGGTTGCGCGTCTGGCCGGGGTCGCGATCGAGGTCGTAAAGCTGCTCGCGGTTCTCGCCGTCGTGGTAGAGCGAGTACTGGTGCGACGCGGTGATGACGGTGTCGGCGACGACGGACTCGACGAGGACGCTGTCACGCCACGCCCCGCCACCCGCCCGGCCACCCGCCCCGCCACCGGCCCCGTCTTCGACCAGGCCGCGCACGCTCAGCCCCGTCAGGTCGCGCGGCGGCGAGGCGTTCGCCCAGGCGCAGACGCTCGGCAGCAGGTCCAGGCCGTTGCTGACCAGGTGCGTGCGGTCGACGCGCGGGGCGTCGAGGCCGCCGGGCGGGCGGACGATCAAGGGCACCCGTATCGCCTCGTCGTAGGGGATGGTCTTGTGCTCGAGGCGGTGGCTGGCGTCGTGGTCGCCGTGGTCGCTGGTGAAGATGACGAGCGTGTCGCGGTCGCGGCCGCTTGCGCGCAGGGCGTCGAAAACGATGCCGATCTCGCGGTCGACGCGCTCGGTCAGGCGGGCGTAGGCCCAGCGGTGCAGGCGCCAGCGGCGCTCGTCGTAATGCTCGCGGGCGTGCTGCTTGAAGGTGCCGCGGATGTGCTCGAGGATGGCCGCGGGCTCGTCGCGCTGCGGCTCATGATTGGCCGGCAGGGGTGGGCAGAGCTCGTCGTAGAAGCGCTGCTCGGTGACACCCTCGGGCAGGCGCAGGGCGTCGTCGAGCGCGGCGATCTCGGCCTTGCCGCGCTCAATCAGGCCGCGGGCCGCGGGCGTTTCGTAGGGCGTGCCGATGGCGTCGCGGATGGCCATGTAGCAGATGTCGTGGGGGTTGATGAGCGAGGTGACCAGGGCGAAGGGTTTGTCGTGTGATTCCTGGAGGAAGCGGGCCGATTCGCGGGCGCAGGCTTCGCGTTCGTCGGTGCTCAGGACGCGGAAGCCGCACTGCTCCGCTGTGCCGCCGGGCAGATGCTGCTTGCCCGCGTAGACGGTGTCGTACCCGGCGTCGCGCAGACACCAGCCGAGCGCCTGCTGGTAGCAGCGTGCGGCCGCGGCCTTGCCGGCATCGTCGGGCACGTTCCATTGCAGGCCGATGGCGCTCGGGTAGCGCCCGGTCATGAGGCTGAAGCGGCTGGGCACGCACACCGGGTTGGCGGCGTAGGCCCGCTCGAAGCGCACGGCCTCGGCGGCGAGGGCGTCGGTGTGCGGCGTGCTCAGCCAGCGGTTGCCGGCACAACTGAGCATGTCGGCGTGCTGCTGATCGGTGAGAATGATGAGGATGTTGGGCTGGGTCATGATCGGATGCCAGCTTACCGACGCGGCGCCGACGACGCCAGCAAGCGCCCCACAAGGGGCGTGCGGCGCAGCGAAGCGCGACCTGATCGAGGCTTCATCCCGCCGGGCTCAGCGCTCGAGCACCTGCCAGTGCGAGACGACCGGCCAGACGCGCACCTCGCAGCCCAGCGCCCGCAGCCAGCCCGCCACCTCGTGATTCGAATTGCTCGGCAGGAAGTAGGGGCTCGGATGCGGGACGAACGTCATGTCCAGGGCCTCGTTCTCCACCATCGCCTCCGGCTGCGCGTCGAACAGCGCATCGAGCTCACCGCGCAGCCGCGCGACACACGTTCGCTCGACCTGGATCAAGTGCGCGGCCTGCGTGTCGAAACGCAAGCTCCGCTTCACGTGCGCCGCGTCCATCGGCCCGGGCATCACGCGCCGCCCGATCGCCGCCCGGCTGGGCACGAGCAGCGCCCGCATCGCCCCCGGCACGCCGCGTCGATACAGCGCGTAATACCGGTGCTCCCCGTAGGCATAGCGCACCACCGGCCCCGACGGCGCGTCGGCGGGCACCACCAGGCTCGTGCTGCGCCCATGCTCGAGCAGCAGCACCGGCACCGGGTCACGCACCTGCCGCGGCACCGCCACCGTCGCCGTGCAACCGGCGCACAGCCCGAGCACCGCCCACAGGGCAACGTGCCGGGAAAGGGCGTCACGGTTGATCGGCATCCGGCCCATACCTCTCCAGCAGCTCGACGCGGATCGATTCCATGATCACCGGGAAATGCTCGAACGGGTCGATCGGCCCGCTCTCGATCCCCGCGGCCCGGCGGATCTGGTTCGCCTGGAGGATGTACGGCCGAATCGACACGCTGTAGAAGTCCGAGAAGTCACGCCCGCTGATCTCGCCCAGGCGCGGAATGTCGTACGGCTCGCCAAGCCGGCCCGGCTCGCCCGGCTCGTCGGGCGCCAGCCACGCACGCTGCGGCTGACCGTCCAGGCTCAGCTCCAGGTAACGCCGGATCGCCCCGCGCTCGTCCCACCAGCGCCCCCGCACGCGCTGCACCGCCGCGTCCGTCTCGTCAGGCCCGACGGCCTCCCAGTACGCCAGCTCGCTGGCCAGCTCCTGCGTCATCGCCTCGTTGTAGCTCAGCTCGCGGTTGTTGATCGCCCGCTCCGCGACGCGCAGGCCCACCAGGTGCGAGAAGGTGTCGTCGTGCGTGAACGCCGAGGGCTCCTCCGAGCCGAGGATGAACCGGCTGTAGCCGTACCACGTGGCGATCTCGTGCCACGCCCCCATGATCCACGCCAGCTCCTTGGCGATCGCCAGCGACAGCTTGTGCACCACGTCGGCGTCTTCGTCGGCGGCGAGGGTGGGCCAGTTGTCGGGGTAGTGGAACGTCAGGTCCATGCGCGAACCCTTGTTCATCGCCAGGGTCAGCTCGGCGTCGCCGGCGTCGAGGGCGGCATGAATGTGGCGGTAGTAGTACCACGTCCAGTCGGCGATGATGCGCACGTGGGCCAGGTCGATCAGGCCGCCACGCTCGCTGTAGATGAGTCCGCGGCCGCGCTCCTGCAAGCTCAGCCCGCCAAAGCGGTGCTCGCCCAGGTCATCGGGGTCGACCGAGGTGTAGAAGATGCTCGGGTAGGGCAGCGCCCCGGTGCGCGTCGGCGGGGTCTGAGGCCCGCGACACGCACCACTGAGCGTCACCGTCGCAACCACCATCGCCACCAACACCAACCTGCTCATGGCCGAAATTCCTTTCCCTGAACGTCCGACACGGTTCCGTTACGTTTCGGCGCCGGCCGCGCGGCGCTCGTGGCCGCTGGAGAACCGGCGATAGGCCACGTATCCGCTCAGCGCCGCGATCACTGCGACGATAAGCGTCACCTGAACGAGGCGTACATGGTGCTGCACCGCGTCGTGCGATCCGGCGAACCACCAGCCCAGCAGCAGCAGCGCGGGAACGGTCATCATCGCGGCGGCGCCGTCGAAGACGATCAGCTTCCAGAACGGCACACGGCAGACGCCGGCGGCGACGTAGACCGCCGCGCGCACCCCCGGCAGAAACCGGGCCAAAAACAGGGTCTTTCCCCCATGGCGCTGAAGCGCGTGCATCGCGCGATCGAGCCGATCCTGCCGCACGCCGAGGCGGTGCAGCGGCAGCTTGTCCAGGTGACGGCCGTGGCGCCGGCCGAGGTAGTAGAGCACGCCGTCGGATGCCAGCACCGCCGCCACCGCCAGCGGTATCGCCACGTGCAGGCGGATCACGCCTTGCCCGCACAGATACCCCGCCGCCAGCAGCGTCACATCTTCCGGGATGGGCAGGCCCATGCCCGTGCCCAGCAGCGCCACCACCAGTCCGAAGTAGGTGAAATTGACCAGAAAGGCGTGCATCCGTGGCTCCGACTCACGCCCGTGAGCCTATGCACGTCACCGGCGCGTGAACATCGCGCGCGATGCAAATATCACCGCCCGTTCGACGGGGGCGCCGGCCTGGCCCGCCGGGCAAGCCGTGCGCCGAAAGCGTGGATGCAAACCGCTGCGGGTGCCACACAGCACGCCGAAGGCTGCTGTGTGCGAGCCATCGTGCGCGCCCGCGGCACACAGCACCGGCCGGGATGCTGTGTGGCAGCCTTGCCATACAGGTTCTGAGAGGTTATCGCGCTGGCAAGGCCTTGAGCGTATGCTCCACGCGCTCATCGCCGCGCCCGACCACGATGCGCAGCTCATGGAACTCGCCATTGAAGCAGGGTTCCTGCCCCAGCACCTGCCACGGCTTGCCCTTACCCTCGAGCTGGTACAGGGCGACGAACGTCGCCGCCGCGCCGCGCGTGCGCACCATGAACAGCTCGCGCGTGCCGCCCTCGCCGTCGCTGCGCACCGGCCGGGCGGCACGAATCAGCCGGGCGCCGCCGCTGACCGTCACGTCGGCGCGGAACGACGCATCGCCCTGCGCCCACGCCAGGGACACGCCCG
>SLDI01000758.1:0-4213 GCA_007125385.1 Phycisphaeraceae bacterium
ATCCACACCTGGTGGTACAGCGGCGTTATCGCCAACAACGTCATCTACGACAACACCGACCGCGGCGTCATCGTCCACGGCGGCAGCAACACCCGTCTCTACAACAACACCATCTACCAGCAGGTCGGCGACGGCGTCCGCCTGACCAACAGCGTCTCCGACGTCCGCCTGCACAACAACATCATCCACATCGACGCCGGCTACGCCATCCGCGTCGACAGCGACAGCACCGACGGCTTCACGAGCGACTACAACCTGCTGTCGACCGGCCCGGCGGCGAACGCCCGCGTCGGCCACTGGGCCGGCACGCCGCACGACGCCCTGGCGGACTGGCAGTCCGCGACCGCCGGCGACGCGAACTCGCTCTCGGCCGACCCGATGTTCGTCAACATGAACGGCGCGGACAACATTCTCGGCTACACGCACGCCGGCGGCGGTTACGACGGCGGGCCGGACGACAACTTCCACCTCGCCGCCGGCTCGTCCGCCATCGACCGCGGCCACGCCTGGTACGCCCCCGAGTTCGACATCGACGGCTTCGCCCGCGTCGAGGACCCGGGCACGCCGAACCTCGGCTCGCCGGACTACCGCGAGCATCACCTGGGCGAGAACCTCTTCGACGACGAGGTCGGCGAGGCGCTGGGCTGGAGCGTGAACAACTCATCGCGCCTCCTGGACCTGCCCTTCGCGTTCCCCTTCTATGACAACACGTACACGAGCCTGCGGGTGTCGTCCAACGGCTTCCTGCATCTGGCGGGCTCCGGGTCGGCCGCGTCGAACAACAACAGCGAGGAGGAGCTCGCCGCCAACGCCCGCATCGCCCCGCTGTGGACGAACCTGCGCACCAACGTCAGCGGCAAGGACGTCTACGTCCACGAGGCCGACGACCACATTACCATCCGCTGGGACGCCATGCACGCCGACACCGGCGGGGACGTCAACGTCGCCGTGACGCTCTTCGCCGACGGCGCCATCCGCTTCGACTATGGCGAAGGCAACATCGACACCGACGCGACGATCGGCGTCTCGCGCGGCGACGGCCGCTTCGTCGCGATCTCGGACCACGCCCGCGACAACGACCTGCACAACGCCGAGTCGGTGGAGATCCGCCTGACGCCGGGCGTGACGTACACCGACATCGGCGCGTACGAGTTCCGCGGCTCGACGCTGGACACGACGCCGCCGAGCATCGAGACCACGCTGCCGAGCGTGATCCACGAGGCCGGCGACCTGGTCGAGGCCATGCAGCAGATCGTGCTGAGCTTCAGCGAGCCGCTGAACCACATCGACGCCCGGGCCCTGAGCAACTACGAGCTGCGCTGGGCCGGGCCCAGCGGCGACTTCGGCACCGCCGACGACGCGGTCATCGACCTGGCGCCGAGCTACGAGGTCGGCTCGACCACCGTTACGCTCTCGCTGCCGGCCGGAACCATCCTCGACCCCGGCGCGTATCGCCTGACGGTCTACGGCGAAAACGGCATCCACGACCTGTCCGGCCTGGCGCTGGATGGCGACAACACCGGCGAGCCGGGCGGCGACTACGTCCGCACCTTCACCCTCGTCGGCCCAGAGATCCTCCACGACGTCGAGGACGGGCTGGTCGTCCTCGAGCAGCACGGGGCCCACGAGATCAGCCTCAGCTTGCAGACCCAGCCGCTGGACACCGTGCGCATCGACATCGCCGTCAGCGACGACGCGGCCGAGCTCTCGACCTCCACGCTCACCTTCAACGCCGGCAACTGGGATCAGCCGCAGACGCTCACGCTCACCGACCTGGGCCTGACCGACGGCATCCCCGGCCTGCTCGACTACACGCTGACGCTGGACACCACCGCCTCGAGCGACGCGGCCTACGCCGCGCTCGCCCCGCAGACCATCGACATCGACGTCCACGACCTGGTCGCGCCCGAGATCGTGGCGATCACGATCAACGACGGCGACGTCCAGCGGTCGATGCTCCGACAGATTGCCGTCCAGTTCAGCCAGGACGTCTCGGCGAGCCTGAGCCTGGACGACGTGAGCCTGGTCAACCTGACGACCGGCGAGGTCATGGCCGCCGACGCGATGGCGCTGCACTACGACGCCAACACGCACACCGCCACGCTCACCTTCCCGACGCTGCTCGGCGGGTCGCTGGGCGACGGCAACTGGGAGCTCGAACTCGCCGCCGAGTCCATCACCGACGCGGCGGGCAACACGCTGGCGGGCGAGCCGGCCGAACGACGCGCCCGGTTCCACCGCCTCTTCGGCGATCACGACGGCGACCGCGTGGTGGACCTGGTCGACGTGCTGGCGCTGCGCCGCAGCTACCTGCTCGACGAGTCCGACCCGGCGTTCAACGACGTGTTCGACCACGACGGCAACGGCGTCATCGACGCCGCGGACCTCGCGGCCATCCAGGACAACTACCTCGTGCATCTGCCCGAGCCCGAGGCCTGGGCGCAGTGGGGCTACGCCTCCTCCGCTGCCGTGGAGCAGACGATCGCCCCGCCGCAGCAACAGGCGTACAGCGGTGCGCACGAGAGCATCGCCCCGCCGCCGACGCCGGACGCGGATGCGGCCGAGGAGTTCGAGCCTGCGGTGGACACGGGTGCCGGCGAGCACGATGCGATCGGTGTGGACGAACCCGCGCTGCACGAAACGGACGGGTCGCTGATCGACGCGTTGGCCCTGGCATCGGACGAGCCGGCGTCTTCAACCCACCGGCCGCTGCAACCGCACCTCGCCGCGGCGTGGGCGCGTCTGACGCACGCCAGCGCGTTGATGGAGCTGGCCGACGGCGAGGACGAGGAGGAGGCCTTCCTGCTCGGCGAGCCGGACGTCTGAGCGTCACCAGCGGGGCCAAGCCATGCGCGACATGGGCCCGACACACTTTCCCGCCGGGGGCGGCTGCCTGCTGATGCTGCTGGTGACCATCGTGCTGGTGGTGCTGCTGTGGCTGTTGCAGGTGTAAAGGCCGTCACTCCTCCGCCGAGCGGCCGAACGCCGCGTCCAGGGCGTCGGCGTCGACATCCTCGGGAATGGTCGCCCCGGTCGCGTAGTTGTACAGCAGCGTGCGGAAGATCATGTCCGCCGCGCTGCTGGTCACGGCCACGAGCAGCGCCACGCCCACGAACACCACGACCAGCGCGATCACGATGCTGATGTACCCGGCCTGCCCCGCCCAGATCGCGCCGGCGATCAGCAACACGAAGATGGGCAAGGCGAGAATGAAGCTGAAGATCGCGATGGAGAAGTTGCCCACCAGCGCCTCGCCCCACGTGTCGCGCAGCGTCGAGACCGAGCGCTTGAACGCCTCGACCGGGCCCAGGCCCTCCGCCGCGAGCACCGGCACCACAAAGTAGGTCAGCGCCGTCCACGCCGTGCCCAGCAGCGAAGAGACGAACCGGCCCACCTTGCGGTTGTTCTCCAGCATCTTCAGCAGCAGCACCACCGTGGCCGAGATCACCGCCCAGCCGGCGACCTGCGGCAGGCGCCGCATCGCGATCGACAGCCCATAGCCGATCGTCGGCCGCTGCCCGCCGTCGCAGACGCGCAAGGCGCACGCCGCCAGCGCGGTGTTGAAGAACACGATCACGAAGTAGGAGCAGAAGTAGAAGGCGAAGACCAGGGCGTAGACGTGCAGCGGCACGTCGCCGGCGGCGACGTCGTCGTCGAGAAAGGCCTGGAAGTCGTCGATCGTGCCCGTGCCCCACAACGGCGCCAGAAAGCTGCCGAGCACCGCCAGCGCCGCAATGCCCGAGAGCACCGGAAACACCAGCAGCCGTTTGCACTGCCAGATGATCCAGTAGCTGATCTTGACGTATTCCCAGCTCCGCGTGATGCGCTCCCAGAACGAGCCGGCGTAGACGACGCGCTGCACCCGCCGCGTTCGCCCGCTGGACAACGACGGCGCCGACGACGTGGCCGCGGCGACGCTGACCCCGCCGGCCTCGCCGGTGGCGCTGTTGTAGCCGCAGTGCAGGCACAGGGCGTTGCCCGCCGGCATCTCGCGCCCGCAGCCGGGGCAGTTCTCGCCCTGGTCCGGATCCTCGGCCAGGTCGTAGGCGTCGTCGGCCGGCGGAGCGTCCGGCACGTGAACCGCCGCGCCGCACCCGCACCGCACCCGCCGGCCGGCGATCTCCGCCTTCCAGCGGTAGCGCTTGCCACATTGCCCGCACGCGAAACTTGCATCACCTGCCATGAACACGCCCTTTCCCGAAGTGACACGGCC
>SLDI01000484.1:0-4204 GCA_007125385.1 Phycisphaeraceae bacterium
ATTCGAGGCTGGCGTCGGCGGGGTTCTGCTTGAGCACGCGCACCTTGCCGCGGGGCAGCGGCATGCCCAGGTTGTCGTCGGCGCGGTTGTCGAAGCGGATGTAGACGTCGACGGACGAGCCGGCCCCGGCGCCGAACTGGTCGCGTCGCGGCTGCCGGTTGCCCTGGGCGGCGGGCTCGAAGACGAGGATTTTCTCGACGGGCACACCCGCGGCGGTGGGGAACAGCGCGAGCTGCTTGGTGGCATTGCTCGGCACGTCGGTGCGGCGGGGCAGCGTGTAGAGGTGGTACTCGAAAAAGGCTTCCTGCTCGAAGGCCTGGTCTTCGGCCACGCGACCAGCGCGCACCTGCATCTCCTGCACCATGGGACGATGGCGCGGCCGCTCCACGCGCTGCACCTCCCCGGCGATGAGCTTGAGCTGCGCGTTGTCGTACGCCGCCCCCGACAGGTTCAGCACCGTCACCCACGCCGCGAGGTCCGCGGCCGTCTCGTCGTCGTTGAGGATGAGATTGTAGTCCGCCTGCCACGTCAGGCCGTCCGTCTGGTAGCTGGTGCGCACGTCGCGCTGGCCGGCCTCGTCGGCGTGAACGAGCCAGGTGAGCGTGGGCTTGGTGACGAGACCCTCGGGCAGGGCGTCGAGGGTGATGTGCACGTCATCGCCGTGGCGGATCATCTGCAGGCCGACTTCCGTCTCGAGCACGAGCTGGTTGCCGGTGATGGAGATGAGTCGGCCGCGGAGCTGCTCGCGTCCCTCGCCGTCGCTGGCCGGGACGCTGAGGGTGACCTGGCGGTCGATGTAGCGCTCGAGCAGCTTGCGCGGGCTGGCGAGGTCGAACTCGAACTGCTGCTCGAGCACGGCCGTGGCGTCCGGGGCGTCGAGATCCATGAAGCTGACCGTCGTCGGATCGATGAAGCGGGCGACGTCGGGCAGTTGGAGGCGGTTGGCGCCTTCGACGAAGTCGAACGCCCGGCGGGCACGGACCACGGCGAAGCCGGGCACCTCGTGGGCGTGGGTGGGCTCGTAGCCTTCGCGCTGCTGGGCGATGAAGCGCTGCGGGTCGAAGTCGTAGGGGTCGGCGTTGGAGTAGATGGTCAGGCTCAGGTCGGTCGCCGGCTCGTCCTGGGCGCGCAGCGGGGCGGCGGTGGCGGCGCCGAGCAGCACGGCGGCGAGCGTGAGGCGGGCGGCGATGGCGAGCGTGGCAGGGGTGGCGGGGGTCATGGCGGGGCCTTTCGGGTGCTGGGATCGTGCGCACAAGGCGCGACTATGAGGTTCGACGCACCGGCGGCGGGCAGGTTCCCGGGAATTGGGAATTTTAGGGCGGGCGCGGTCGCGGTGTTACGGCTCGTAGGATGGCGAAAGCGCGTACCGTCCGGCTGTAGGGTGGGTAGAGCGCAGCGAAACCCACCACGCATGTCGGTGATCCTCGGTACGGCGTGGTGGGTTTCGCTTTGCTCTACCCACCCTACATTGACGCTACGATGGTGGCGGGAGGATCATCATGGGCAACGATTCGCGTTATCCGTACTACCTGGCCGGCGAGCCGCGCCACGACGGCGGCGAGCTGGTGGTGGCGGACAAGTCCGGCGGCGGCGGTGGCGAGGTCCGTGTCGCCCAGGCGGATCGCGCGGCCGTGGGCGAGGCGATCACCGCCGCGGCGGGGGCGTCGCAGGCGATGCGTCGGCTGCCTACGCACAAGCGGCAGGCCGTGCTGCGTCACTGTGCCCGGCGCGTCGATGAGCGGCGCGAGGAGCTGGCGGAGCTGCTGTGCATCGAGGCGGGCAAGCCGATCACCGACGCGCGGGGCGAGGTCGCGCGGCTGGTGGAGACGTTTCGCGACGCCGAGCGCGAGGCCGGCCGGGCGCTGGCGGGCGAGGTGCTGCCGATGGACCTGGCCGAGCGCGGCGAGGGGCACGTGGGCTACACGAAGCGCGTGCCGGTGGGGCCCTGTGCGCTGATCACGCCCTTCAACTTTCCGCTGAACCTGGTGGCGCACAAGGTGGCCCCGGCGATCGCGGCCGGGTGCACGTTCGTCGTCAAGCCCTCGCCGCGCACGCCGCTGGGGGCGATCGTGCTGGGCGAGATCCTCGCCGAGACCGAGCTGCCGCGCGGGGCCTGGTCGGTGGTCACCTGCGCCAACGAGGACGCCGAGCTGCTGGTGACCGACGAGCGGATCAAGCTGCTGTCGTTCACCGGCTCGGACCGCGTGGGCTGGGAGCTGAAGCGCCAGGCGGGCAAGAAGCGCGTGCTGCTGGAGCTTGGGGGCAACGCGGCGGTGGTGGTCGAGCCCGACGCGGATGTCGCCGACGCGGTGCGGCGCATCGCCTTCGGCGGGTTGTACCAGTCGGGCCAGAGCTGCATCAGCGTCCAGCGGGTGTACGCCCATGAGGCGGTCTACGACGAGCTGCGCGATCGGCTGGTGGAGCACGTGCGCCGCGACTGGCCGACGGGTCCGGCGCGCGACGAGGCGACGCGGGTGGGGCCGATGATCGACGACGCCGCGGCCGAGCGCGTCGCGGCGTGGATCGCGGAGGCGAAGCAGCAGGGCGCGCGCGTGCTGTGCGGCGGCGATCGCGACGGCGTCACCCACCAGGCGACGGTGATCGAGAACGTGTCCGACGATGCAAAGCTCATGGGCGAGGAAGCGTTCGGCCCCGTGATCGTGCTGGCGCGCTACAGTGATTTCGGCGAAGCGTTGCGCCGCGTCAACGCCAGCCGGTTCGGGCTTCAGGCGGGGCTGTTCACGCGCGACCTGGGCAAGGCGCACCGGGCGTGGGACGAGCTCGAGGTCGGGGCGGTGCTGGTGAACCAGATCCCGTCGTGGCGGATGGATCACATGCCCTACGGCGGGGTCAAGGATTCCGGGCTGGGGCGCGAGGGGGCGCGCTGGGCGATCCAGGAGATGACGGAGCTGCGCATGATGGTGGTGCGACAGATGTAGGATGGGTAGAGCGAAGCGAAACCCACCACGATGGCCGTGGATCGTGGCCTTCGCATTTGCGAAGCCCGCGGCATTCGGCGAAGACCACGCCACCCGGCGACACGCGAGCCGAGGCACCGGCGGACAAGCCTCCATCCAAATGTGGGGCCGACGATGTACGAGGTGATCGAGCACACGGCCGACGTGGGGCTGCGCGTGGTGGCGGGGTCGGTGGATGAGCTTTTCGCCGAGGCGGGGCGGGGGCTGGTGACGTTGATGGTGCCCAATGCGGGGCAGGTCGCTGCACCCGCGGTGCCGGACGTGGCGGTGGAGCTGCTGGGCGAGAGCGTCGAGGCGCTGCTGGTGGATTGGCTGAGCGAGCTGGTGTTTATCTTCGAGACCCGGCAGCTTGTGCCCCGGCGTTTCGATGTGGCGGTGAATGAAGCCGCGTTGCGGCTGCGCGCTGCGGTGGGCGGGGCGAGGCTGGATCGGCGGCGGCATCGGCTGGGACATGAGGTCAAGGCGGTGACGTACCATCAGTTGAGTGTCCGCCGCGGCGAGCAGGGGTGGGAGGCGCGGGTGATTTTCGATATCTGAACGATGCGGTGTGGCGCGGCGCACGGCTTGCCCTTCGGGACAAGCCGTGGCACCCAGCGCCGTGAACTTTGGAACCCCCCGCCGCGGGTGACTGGAGGTCTGATGAATGAAAGCTCTCCGCTGCCGTTGACGCCCGCGGGCGAGTGTTGCTGGCGTCTGGATCGGGCGGCCCGGCCGGGGATGCGCGTCGATGGGTTGATCTTCGCGCGCGAGGACCAACTCGGCGCGATCACCGGCGATCAGGCGCTGGAGCAGGTGGCCAACGTGGCGCATCTGCCGGGCATCCAGGTCGCGAGCCTGGCGATGCCGGACATTCACTGGGGCTACGGCTTCTGCATCGGCGGGGTGGCGGCGATGGACGCGGCCGAGGGCGGCGTGATCTCACCCGGCGGCGTGGGCTATGACATCAACTGCGGGGTGCGGCTGCTGCGGACGAATATCGCCGCCGCGGACGTGCGGCCGCGGATGAAGCAACTCGTGGCCCAGCTCTTCCGCGACATCCCCACCGGCGCGGGGCAGACCGGGCCGTTCCGCTTCGGTGCGGCGATGCTCAAGCGGCTGATGCGCGACGGGCCGCGCGTGCTCGTGGGCGAGGGTTACGGCGTGGAGGCGGACATCACGCACTGCGAGGCCGAGGGCCGGCTCGACGCGGCGGAGCCGGAGCTGGTCTCGGAGCGTGCGCTGCTGCG
>SLDI01000378.1:0-14685 GCA_007125385.1 Phycisphaeraceae bacterium
ACGGGCGGCATCCCTGTCGCGGCGTCCATCGCCCGCCTGTCGCGGGCGCTCGGTCGTGCGGATGGACCAGATCTCGGTGCGGCCGTCGTCGGTCTCGAAGAAGTCGCCCTCGCTGTCGTAGACGACGTCCTGATCGACGAGGCGGGTGTGCTCGATGATGCGCAGGCCCTCGCGGCCGAGCTGCGTGTCGCGCGTGACCTGGCGGCGCATGTAGCCGACGTCCTCGTCGCCGAGCGTGATGCGGTACCACTGCACGCGATCGGCCCAGGCGTCGCGCAGGGCGTCGAAGTCGACGGCCTGGAGGAGCGCCTGGCCGGCGGCGAGGCGCTCGGCGCGCCGGGCGTCGAGCACGTGCGGATCCTCCAGCTCAAGCGTCGTGAGCACGGCCTCGAACAGGCGCCGGGCGCGGTCGAAGTCGTCGGCGTCGGCTTCAAAGAGCAACTCGCCGACGGTGTGCGGGTCGATCTGCACCAGCGCCTGGCCGATGACGAACGCCTCGCGCTGGCGGCGCGCCTCGGCGGGAACCTCGTAGTACATCCGCATGCCCGGGCGGTCCGCGAGGCGCAGCTCCTTGCGCGGCTCGGGCGTGCGGTCGGTGAATTCCATGTCGCGGAAGAGAGCCGTCATCTCCTGCTGCCAGAGGTGGACCACCTGCTCCAGCGTCACGGGCTCCTGGGTGCGCCGGAGGTAGGCGGACAACCGCAACCCGTTCGGGTCGACGAAGGTGACCAGGGCGTCGCCGGCCGGCTGCTCGATGCCCACCGCCTCGGCGGGCGGGCGGAACGAGAGCCCGAACGCGTCCTCGGCCCAGCGCTCGTCGGCCAGCGTGGCGGTGTCCGCCGTCGCCGTCGCCGGCAGCGTCAGCATCAGCAGGGCAAGAAGACGAACGCGAACACCGCGCAGCAGATTCATGCAAGCGTTTCCCATGAGAATCGGGTCAGGCCGCCACCCGCCCGCAGGCTCTACGCGGCGCCGGCGGGCCCGGATCGCCGCAGGCGGGCATTGTAGGTCCTGACGAATCAGCCGGGCCACCGAGGCCCGTGAACCGTGGGCTGTGTCAACGGCAAGGTGATCGGGTGTCACCGAACACCGTGAACTCTGGCTGTAGGGTGGGTAGAGCGAAGCGAAACCCACCGGTCTTGCCTTGGATCTACGAGCATCGTGGTGGGTTTCGCTTCGCTCTACCCACCCTACATTAGCGCCGCCGCCGAATAGTTCACGGTGTTGGGTGCCACTGGCGGACGAGCCGCCAGTGGCACCCGCCTTCGCACCGCGCCAGGGCTTACGACGTGGAACGCGAGGCCGTCACACGCCCGCCGATTCCCGTCCCACCGCCTGCCGTCGCAGCAGGCGTGCGTCCGGCAGGCCCGAGATATGCGCCTGCCCGCACGTCGGGCACAGGCTCATCTCGTCGAGCTTGTTCAGGTAATGCGTCACGGTTGACACGACCGTGGCGTGGCTCCAGGTCAGCGGCGAGACGGACAGCGGGTCGTTCGTCTCGGGATGCACCTGCTCGGCCAGCACGCCGGAGCCCAGCGCCCGATCGGCGACCCATTGGAGGATGGGCAGCGCCTGGGCCAGCTCGTCGACGTCGCGTGCCGCGGCGATGTAGTACTCGGCCAGCCAGAGCGTGCAGATGAACCAGGGGTTGCCGGGGACGCGGTCGGTGTCGTCGCTGACCTTGTGGTAGTGGTCGTCCTCGTAGCGCGCCAGGCCGCCGACGTCCGTCTTGACCCAGAGTCGCTGCTCGATGGCGCGCATCGTCGCGGCCACGCGCTCGTCGTGGACGGGCAGCAGGCCCATGGCAAAGATGGCGTACATCGAGCTGTCGATCGTGGCGTCGAGCTCGAAGCCGGCGTTGCCGGCGACCTGGCCGTTGCCCCTGGCGTGGGCCTGGCCGTTGCCGTTGACCCGGTCGTCGGCCTCGGCGCCGGGCAGCACGTCGTGGAGGTTGATCGCGGCGCTGGTCGGGTCGCGGCCGGCCATCACCTCGGCCATCAGCGCGGCGGTGCGATCGTGATCGGTCGGTACCAGCCGGCGTACGAAGCGCCCATGCTCGGCCGACCACAGGTGCGCGCACGCCGCCAGGCGCAGCTCCTCGGCGGCCTGGGCGTAGCGTCCGGCGCGGGCCTGGTCGCCGAAGCACACCGCGAACTGCCACGCCGCCCGCAGCCCCGCGTAGACCGTGGCGACCGTGAACGTGTGGATTCCCCACCGCTCCTCCCAGAGGTCGTAGCTGGGCAAGGGCAGCAGCGTCTCCGGGTCGCGGTAGCGCACGAGGAAGTCGGCGGCGGGCTGGATCAGGCGGATCCACAGCGGCCGGACGAACTCGATGTCGCGGTAGCGCACGTAATGGCGCCACAGGGCCCAGAGCACCAGGGCCGTCTCGTCCTCCTGGATCGGAAGCTGCGGGCGGCCGCCCGCCACCCAGGGATGCCAGCTCGAGGCCAGCGACCCGTCCGGGTTGTACTTGTGCAGGAAATACCCCTCGTCGTTGATGACGCGCGCGCACCAGGAGAAGAACGAGCGCGCCACGTCGGGAAACCCGGCCGCGTCCATCGCGTCGGCGACGTACGCGCCGTCGCGCGGCCACATGTAGGAGTAGGTGTCGCGCGAGTACTGCATGATGTCCGAGTCGTTCGCCGCGATGATCGCCCCGCCGTTGTCGATCTGCGTGCGCACCAGCAGCAGCGATCGCTTGAAGAGCTCGATCACCGGCTCATCGAGGAGGTGCCGCGCCTGCGTGTCCGCATCATGGGCGGGCTCGACCTCCAGGCCCCGGTGCGCCGCGGCCAGCCAAAGGCGCCAGTAAGCCCGGGTGCGGTCGATCACCCCCTGCGGCGACTCGCGGTGCAGAAAGTGGTGCAGCCCCACCATGTCCTCGTGGCGATGCCCGCAGCCAAGCACCAGGTACACCACGCGCATCGACGAGGCGGGCAGTTGCACGGCCGTCATGATCGTCGAGTCGACGGCGCCCTGCGCGATCGGGTTGTTGCCCAGGCGACCGTCCTCGGCGTCGCGCCAGGTGCCCTCGGCCCCGTTGACGCCGGCGGTGCCCGTGGCGTACTCGTCGATCTGCGGCTCGCCGTCGAGATAGAAGCAGGCCATCACGTACCGCTGGGCGCGGTAGTGGATCATGCTGTGCAGTTGCGGATCGTAGTAGGCGGTGTCGCCGATGCGCGTGCCGTACATCGCCAGGTCGTGGTGATGGAACAGTCGCACCTCGCGCTCCTCGTCGACGAGGTTCTGCACCTCGATCCGGCGCACGAGCACGGAGCGGTGGAAGTCGACCACGTCGCAGCAGCGCAGCTCCAGCCCCAGCGAGCCGTGTGTCAGGCGCACGTCGCTGGCGAGCGTGTCCGGCTCGTAGCGCAGGGTCACGTCCCAGCCCTGGTCGGACCAGTAGAGGCGGCGCCGGCGGCGCTCGTCGCCGCGGCGCACCGACGCGGGCAGCTCGGCCCAGACGCCGAAGCGGCAGGGGGCGGCCCCGGCGTGGTTCTCCTGGCCGACGTGGGGGAAGTAAAGATCACGCAAGCGGTAGTGCCTGTCGAAGGTGACAAGCATCTGGCCGTTGCCGACGGGTACGTCTCTGGGCATTGCGGCAGTATCCTCGGGTGCGGCGCGCCTCAACCCATCCGCGTGAAGGGGAGGCCGGAACGCAAGGCAAGGGGGCGGCGCGCGGATGCCTCATCTGGCCCCACGCGGCTCTTATCGGCCAGAGTCCGCCCCGCGATTCACCCGGCCTGGGCGATTGGGCGCCCCCGGGGCCGGACGGGACCGCCCCTGCGCGCAGGACAACGCCGCCCGCCCCCGGCGGACGAGCCATCGGCCATCAGCAGTCACGGCTCCAGGGCGACCATCACCAGCACCTGCACCGGGCGGCCGGCGCGGCGCGCCGTCAGCAGGGCCCGGCCCAGGTTCACGGGCAGGGCCTCGGCCAGGCGCTCCGCCTCGGCCACGATGGCCGCCGGGTCGTCCCAGTCCTCCTCCTCCAGCTCCGCCTCCAGCTCGTGGTGCAGCCCGATCACCAGCAGCCGGCCCGTCGACAGCTCGACGCCCGCGGTCAGCTCCTCGAACACCCGCCCGTCCAGCTCGCGCTCCAGGGGATCGCGCGGCAGCAGCGAGTGCTCCGGCACGTGATGATGCGGCACCAGCGCCAGCGACATCCGCCCCGGGCCCGGGCTGCGCATCTGCGCCAGCAGGCGCATCGACCCGCCCACCGCCGGCTCGGCCTCGGCGTCGCCCGGCAGCGTCAGCGCCACCTCGCGCGACAGCCGCGGCGAGCGGCGCAGCTCCACCGGGTGCCCCGCGTCGCGCACACGCGACTGGTGCACCGCCACCGGCGCCGGCAGATGCTCGGCGAAGGCTTCCAGATCCCCGGCACTGAGCAGCCCCACCCGCACGCCGTTGGCGTTGTACCACCGCCGCGCCTCGGCGCTCAGGGCCGCCTCGTCGACCAGGTCCCACGCCGCGTCGATCGGCCACGCCAGCGGCAGGTCCACCTGGCGAACCATCGCCCAGCGGCCCGAGCCGGCGTCGGCGAAGGGCCGCTCACCGTCCTCGGGCAGCACCGGCGTCACGCGCGAGCCCACCTCGTCCAGCGTCGGGAAGTGACCCATCTCCGGGCTCCCCCCGCCGGCCTGGCATCCCGCCCCCGCGGCCACG
The DNA here is from genome assembly GCA_007125385.1 of Phycisphaeraceae bacterium. Taxonomy (GTDB): domain Bacteria; phylum Planctomycetota; class Phycisphaerae; order Phycisphaerales; family Phycisphaeraceae; genus SKPT01. Next base: position 4,666 of record SLDI01000378.1, read on the forward strand.
ACCATCAGGGCCACCGCCAGCGAGGTCAAGCCCGTCACACGCGCAGCCCCACGAGCAAACGTGGGGCATCGCCGGCTCATCCATGTCGCGCGTCTCGATGCCATCACGCTCCCGCTAACACGCTTTCGAGGATCCCCAGCCCCTGGTCGAGCTCGCCTTGCTCGATCACCAGCGGCGGCGCCACGCGCAGCACGTCCGTGCCCGCGGCGTTGATCACCAGCCCGCGCTCCAGGCAGGTGGCGACGATCTGCCGGCCGGTGTCGAACGGCGTGGCGTCGAGGTTGAGCTCGACGCCGATGAACAGCCCCTTGCCGCGCACGTCGCGCACGGCCTCGTGCCGGTCGGCGAAGTCGCGCAGGCGCTGCCGGGCGGCCTCGCCGAGGCTGGCGGCCCGCTCGACGAGCCCGTCGCGCTCGATGACCTCAAGGAGCCTGGCGGAGACGGCCATGGCGATCGGGTTGCCGCCGAGCGTCGTGGCGTGGGCGACGCCGCCGTGCGTGCGGTAATGGAACAGCTCGGCGATGCGAGGCTGGGCGCACATCACCCCCACCGCCAGCCCGCCGCCGACCCCCTTGGCGAGGGTCATGACGTCGGGCTCGATGCCCCAGTGCTGGTGGCCGAACCACCGGCCGGTGCGCCCGCAGCCGGTCCACACCTCGTCGGCGATCAGCAGCAGGTCGTGCTTGTCGCAGAGCGCCCGCAGGCGGGGCCAGTAGTCGTCGGCGGGCACGATGACGCCGCTCTCGCCCTGGATCGGCTCGGCGAGCACGGCGACGGTCTGATCGTCGATCGCCTGGGCCACCGCCTCGACGTCGCCGTAGGGCACGTGGGCGAAGCCCGGCAGCGGCGGCTCGAAGCCCTCCCAGACGCGTCGCTGGCCGGTGGCGGCCATCGCGCCGAATGTCCGGCCGTGGAAGCTGCCCAGCGTCGAGATCACCTTGAAGCGGCCGCTGTCGCGCCCATACAGCCGCGCGAGCTTGATGGCCGCTTCGTTGGCGTCGGCGCCGGCGTGGCAGAAGAATGAGCGGCCGCCGAAGCCCGTGCGGGCGATGCGCTCGGCGAGCAGGGTCTGCGGCTCGGTGTGCATCAGGTTGCCGACGAACCAGAGCTTGCCGGCCTGGTCGTTGATCGCGTCGACGAGATCGGGATGGCACTGGCCCAGCAGGGCGCCGCCGAAGCCGGCGAACAGGTCGATGTAGCTCTTGCCGGCCGCGTCATGGAGCGTCGCGCCGCGTCCGCGCACGATGGCGACGGGGAACCGGGCGTAGTTGATGGACATATGGCGATCGTGGCGGTCGATGATCGCCTGCGTGCCCGATGCCGCCGCGCTGGTCGATTTGCCAGCCAAGGTCGCCTCCCGTGATGATGTCCCCGCACCCCGGCTGGGGAAACGCACATGGTATCAGTGATGCCGGGGCGGGAAAAGCGGAGCGTTGCCGTGCGGCCGGGCTCGCCCGCGCTGCGGAGGCCCGCTGCGATGATCGGCCCCGGCGCGACGGTCGGCGCATGGGTTGCCACGGGTTGCGCGACCCGGGAATCAAGCGCTTGACAGACGGGGAGGGCGCGGTTAGCGTCACGGCCGCGGGGCAGTGGCGCAAGCTATCGGGCTGAGTAACGTGGCTGAGAAGGGTCTGTGTGCCTGGGCCATCAACGGCGAATCGCGCACAAAAGCCTTCGGCATGCTGTGTACCCCAAAGGACTTCCCACACACGCTCTGAGGAGTGCCGAGCGTTCGCGTGTCACCACCCGGCGTGAGTCTCCCGGCGTTGCGCAGCCGCCCAGCGCGGGGGGCTTGAATTCAGCAAGCACGATGCGGCATGGGGGGTGTCGCGTTTCGGTAGAATCGGGTGGTGGTGGGTGGGGCGTGTTGGAGGCGCATGAGCGATGAGTCAGCCCTGGACGATCGATGAGCTGCGCGGGCGTGCCGCAACGCTGCCGCGTGTGGATCTTTGTCATCTGCCCACGCCGGTGGACGAGCTGGAGCGTTTCGCGGCCGAGCTGGGCGGGGACGTGCGGGTGTTGGCCAAGCGTGACGATCTGACAGGCCCGGCGCTGGGGGGCAACAAGCTGCGGAAGCTCGAGTTCAGCCTCGGGCGGGCGCGGCAGCAGGGTTGCGACGTGATCGTGCACGGGCTGGCGGGGCAATCCAACTACTGCCGGCAGGCCGCGGCCGCGGCGGCGATGCTGGGGCTGCGCTGCGTGCTGGTGCTGCGCAACGACGCGAAGTGCGAGGACCCGGCGCAGGGGAACCGGCTGCTGGACTTCGTCTTCGGCGCCGAGGTGCGGATGGTCGAGCCGGCGTTGCAGGAGCAGGCCAAGGCGCAGGCGGTCGAGCAGCTCCAGGACCAGGGTCACAAGCCCTACCTCGTGGGGCGCGATGACGAGGTGCTCGGGGCGGTGGCGTACGCCCTGGCGTTGTGCGAGATCATCGAGCAGCTCGGCGACGCGCCGGATTGCATCTGCGTCGGCGGCAACGCGGGCACGGGGGCGGGGCTGGTGCTGGGGGCGCGGCTGCTGGGGCTGGCGACGGAGGTGATCGCCTACGCGCCGTCGCCGCGCGACGAGCGGCAGGTGCGCGACGACGTCGCGGGCCTGGTCAACGACGCGGCCCGGCTGCTGGGGGCGGAGCTGAACGTCACGGCGGCCGAGATCGACAACACCAACCGCCACGCCGGCGAGGCCTATGCGGTGCCGACGGAGGCGGGGATGGAGGCGCTGCGCCTGCTGGCGCGGACGCAGGGGCTGCTGGTCGGGCCGGTCTACACCGCCAAGGCGCTGGCGGGGATGATCGACGACATCCGGCGGGGTCGCATCAGGGCGGGTTCGACGGCGGTGTTCCTGCACACCGGCGGCGTGCCGGAGGTGTTCACGTACCACGGCGAGATCATCGATCACCTCGGCGAAGCCGCGGCCGCGAGCTGAGGCGGGCGTCGCCGGGCCCGGTGAAGGCAGGATGATCGGTTTGTTGATTTGTTCCCCTGACGAGGTGTTGATGCCATGACCGCGCATACCTTTGGCCGTAGCCTTTTCGCCGCTGTCGCCAGCGTGTTGCTGGCCGGGCCCGCGCTGGCGGCGTTCGAGCCTGTCGGGCTGCACCTGACGTGGCAGCGTGACCCGACGACGACGATGACGGTGGACTGGCACCTGAGCCCGGAGCAGCATGCCGACGAGCAGCGGCGGGCGATCGCCTGGCGGGAGCTGGGGGCCGAGCCCTGGCAGCGGCGCGACGGTGAGCGTCACGCGTTCCCGCACTCGGATCGCATCATCAAGCGCGTCGAGCTGACGGGGCTGGCCCCGGGCACGACGTACGAGTTCCGGTTCGGCGATGAGGCGCGCGTCTACCGTCTGCGGACGATGCCGGCCGAGAACACCGAGCCGGTGCGGTTCATCACCGGCGGGGACACGCGGACGCGCGGCCAGTGGCTGGAGCAGACCAACAGCCAGGCGATGCGCTACGACCCGGACTTCATCGTCTGGGGCGGCGACCTGGCTTATGCCGACGGCCGGGCCGAGAACGTGGACAACTGGCACGAGTGGTTCGACATCAACAAGGCGACGCTCATCGCCGACGACGGCCGCGTGGTGCCCGTCATCGTCGCCATGGGCAACCACGAAATGGTGGGCGGGTTCTTCTACAACCACGACGACCACGAGCCCACGGCCGCGTGGCGCGAAAGCGTCGCCCCCTACTTCTACCGCCTCTTCGCGTTTCCCGATCACCCGGGCTACGGCGTGCTGGACTTCGGCAACTACCTGTCGCTGTTCGTGCTCGACTCGGACCACACCAACCCGATCGAAGGCGAGCAGACCGACTGGCTGGCGCAGGCGCTGGCCGAGCGCGGCGACGTGACGCACCTGATCCCGGTCTACCACACGCCGGCGTTTCCCTCACATCGCAGCTATGGCAGCATCTACTCGCAGCGGGTGCTGCACGAATGGGTGCCGCTGTTCGAGCGCTACGGGGTGCGGATCGCGCTGGAGAACCACGACCACACGTACAAGCGCACCCACCCGATCTCCAATGCCCGCGTCGTGCCGCCGGACGAGCGACAGGACGACGTGGACTACCACTGGGTGGCCGGCGGCATCCACTCGATGCTGGGGGAGATCGACCCGGTCAACGGGATCGTGTACGTGGGGGACGGCTGCTGGGGCGTCGGCGCGCGGGAGATTCTCAACACGCCGGAGAACACCTGGTACATGGCCAAGGCGAAGTCGGCGCGGCACTTCATCATCGTGACGCTGCACAACGCGCACCAGCATCTGCTGATGGTCGACGAGGATGGGCGGATCATCGACGAGTATCCGCGCACGCCCTGGTACGAGCTGCGCGAGCAGGTCCGCCCGTGAGGGGGGGGAATCCCGCCCTTCGCTTTGCTCAGGACGGGCGTTATTGACCATTGAATGGTTGACTTTACCCGGCGGGGACGTACTCAGGGTGCCACGGCTTGACCGCGAAGCGGCAAGCCGTGCGTCTGTCGGCCGTCGCACGGCTTGCCCTTGGGGACAAGCCGTGGCACCCCACGACTTGGGGTGAATGCAACCAGTCAAGGATCAACAAGCGTGCCCCGGGTCTTGCCGGGCACCGCTCGCGGCGGTACAAGACCGCCATGGCTCTGCGTCTGATTGAGATCGTCCTGCCGCGCGAGCGTGGGCTGGAGGTGCGCAACATGCTCCAGCGTGAGCCGGACGACAACCTCTGGCAGGAGACGCTGGACTCGGGGCAGATCCTGCTGCGCTTCGTCGTCGACGCCAAGGACACCGGGCCGATCATCGACCGGTTTCAGAACCGCTTCGGCAACGACGATCGGTTCCAACTGCTGGTGGTGCCGGTGTCGGCGGCGCTGCCGCGGCGTGAGGAGAAGCCGGACGAGGAGGAGGAGTCGGGGCAGGTGGACAAGTCCACGCCCAAGGCGCGGGGGCGGGGCTTGAGCCGGGAGGAGCTGCACCACGAGGTCAGCGACATGGTGCACTTTTCGGGGGTGTTCGTGGCGGCGGTGCTGCTGTCGAGCGTGGTGGCGGCGGTGGGGATGATGCGCGACAACGTGGCGGCGATCATCGGAGCGATGGTGATCGCGCCGCTGCTGGGGCCGAACGTGGCGCTGGCGTTCGCGACGACGATCGGCGACACGGCGATGCTGCGGCGGGCGCTGGGGACGAACCTGGCGGGGATCGCGCTGGCGCTGGGGCTGGCGGCGTTGTGCGGGCTGGTGCTGGCGGTGGATCCGACGGGCCCGGAGATCGCCACCCGCACGAGCGTGGCGCTGGGGGACGTGGCGCTGGCGCTGGCCTCGGGCAGCGCCGGGGCGCTGGCGCTGACGACGGGGGTGCCGGCGGTGCTGGTGGGGGTGATGGTGGCGGTGGCGCTGCTGCCGCCGACGATCGCCCTGGGGTTGATGGTGGGCGCGGCGTACTGGCCCGAGGCGCTGGGGGCGGGGCTGCTGCTGGCGACGAACGTGATCTGCGTGAACCTGGCGGGCATCGCCACGTTCCTGGTCCAGGGCATCCGCCCGCGCACCTGGTGGGAGGCGGAGCGGGCACGCCGCACGGCCCGCCTGGCGCTGATGCTCTGGTGCGCCGTGCTGCTGGCGCTGGTGCTGATGATCGTCGTGATCAACCGGCAGGCGTGAGGCGCAGGCCAGTGCGTAGAACGCCGATGGATACGGATCACCCGTGAATCACGGGCGTTGGGTGCCACGGCTTGACCCGAGGGCAAGCCGTGCGTCTGTCGGCCGTCGCACGGCTTGCCGCTTCGCGGACAAGCCGTGGCACCCGCATCAGCACCCGGTGCAGCGGTCTCACGCCCGGGATTCGTGGGTAATCTGTATGACACGCATGAAGCGCGGCGTCCGGTCGGCGCCCTGTTTGCTTCGTGTCCATTCGTGTTTATCCGTGGCGTGCATTTACCGATCGAGCGGGATGCGGTAGATGTGCTCGGCCAAGGGGTCGAAGTCGTCGGCGAAGGAGCCGTCTTCGGCGGTGATGGTGCGATCCTCGTCGACGACCTCGATGGCGGTGCCGGCGGCGAGGCCTTCGACGGTGAACCGGCCGGTGCCGCCGCGCGGGCGGATGGGGTCGAACTGCCCGGCCTCGTCGGCGCCGGGGCCGAGGTCGGTGTTCTGGGCGAAGATGTAGAGGTACCCGTCATGCTCGGTGGCCTTGAAGTGGCCCTCAAGCTCGCCGGGCATGGTCATCTCGATGCGGCGGTCGGTTTCGGCGGCGAGGATGGGGCGGGTCAGGCGGGTGAGCTGGGCGTTGAGGCGGCCCAGCTCGGCCTTCATCTCGTCGGTGGCGGCGAACTCGGAGAAGCTGGGCTGCCACGCGTGGGTGAAGTAGGCGATGGCGGTGGCGCCGCGGATGATCGAGCCCCAGACCTGGAAGCGGGTGTGGATGGGCAGGACGTCGGGCTGGCGTTCGTAGGTCATCCAGCGGCTGCCCTTGCTCGTCTCGATGAACGTGTACACCGGCTTGGCGTGGCCGCCCATCGCCACCAACTGCTCCGTCGCCTGGGCCGGCACGTTGAGCCAGGCGGGCCGGCCGTGGCCGTAGATCGGGTAGATGTCGAAGCCGAGGATGTCGGCGTGCTGGACGTACTCGCCGTAGAGGTGCTCGCGCTCCGCGGGGTTGTAATGGCTGACGAGCTCGAAGAAGTGGCCGGTGAAGGTCACGGCCACGGGGCGGGACGGGTCGATCTGCTTGACGCGCTCGTAGCGCTGGAGCGTCTCGGCCGGCGGCTGCTTGGGCACGAAGCCGCTGGGCTCGGTGCCGCGCTGGGCTTCGATGAGGTCGGGGGTGGCGAGTTGATCGTCGTCGGGGCGCTGGGGCATGTCCGGCTCGTCGCGGTGCATCCACATCAGCACGCGCGGGTTGCCCGGGATCTGCTCAGCGTTGGCGATGTCCATCGCGAGATACCCCCCGGCGTCCTGGGCGGCCCGGGCGAGCTCGGCCGCCGAGCCGCCGTGTGAGCCGGCGAAGGTGTTGAAGTGCAGCGAGCGGAACTCGGGCAGGTTGCGCTGATTCTGCGCCCAGGACATGATGGGCAGGAACGGCTCGCCGTTGACCAGCACTTCGCGGTTGGGGCCGACCTCGACGGATTCGATCGGCGGCAGCGGCTCGGGGGCGTCGGCCAGGGTCATGGTGCAGGCTCCGGCGAGGGTCAGGGCCAAGGCGGTGGTGCGGTGTAGCATGGCAGCGGCTCCGGGTAGGGCTATGCGTTACGGTCGTTGACGCGGGGGCGACTGTCAATCGCGCGCGGCGGCGCGGCTCGCGAAAAGCTCGGTTGCTATCACATTCTGAGAACGTGTGTGAGAAGGCCTCTGGTGGGTGCCACACAGCACGCCGAAGGCTGCTGCGTGCCGATCAACGGTAGATGGCCGCAGCACACAGCACCCTTCGGGATGCTGTGTGGCACCTTTCTCACACACGTTCTGAGACTGCGGTGGCGGGATTGGTCTCGTATTGTGGGACAAGATATCCTGATTATTGACACAGGGTGAGACCATGGCTAGCTTGGGGAACGACGCGTGACGTTTCCTGGTGAGCCTGTTACGCCATGGCCAAATCGGTGCACAAGGCCCTGTCGGCGCTGGTCACGCTGGCCGACGCCCCGGACCGCGCTCTGTCGCTGGACGCGGTCGCCGAGGCGACGGGCATCGCCCGGCCGACGTGCGCCCGGCTGCTGGACGACCTGACGGCGTTCGGGTTCGTCGAGCAGGTGCCCAGGCGGCGGGGGTATCGGCTGGGGCCGATGGCGCATCAACTGACCCGGCGCTGCATCTATCGCCAGGACCTGCTCGAGGTCGCCGAGCCGGTCGTCGCCGAGTGTGCGCGGACGATCCAGGAGTCGGTGACGCTCTCGACGCTGCACCGCGGCCGGCGGTACGTGCTGCTGCATGTCAACGGCAGCCGCACGTTCGAGATTCGCATGCAGCGGCCATATTTCGAGGACATGTACGACACGCCGACCGGGCGGGTGCTGCTGGCGTACGCGTCGGAGGCGGAGGTGGACGCGTACGTCGCGCAGCACGGCCTGCCGCGCGGCAGTTGGAAGGGGATCCGCTCGCGGCGGGCGCTGGACCAGGCGCTGGCCGACCTGCGCCGGCGCGGCCACGACCGGGACACCTACCAGGGAACGCTGACCATCGTCGCCTACCCGGTCTGGGAGGGCGACGGGGTGGTCGCGGCGCTGCGGGCGGCGATGCCCCTGGGGCACTTCGTCAAGCCACGCAGTGACACGATCCAGGCGGCGGTCGCGGACGCGGCGCTGAAGATCTCGCGGCGGTTGACGGCGCGCAGCGTCGAGTCGTCGCGTCGGCGTCGCCGGCGCACGCGGGGGCGCGCCACGCCCCGATGAGCGGCCCGGCCGCGCGGGCGTGTCGGGGTTGAACCTTGAAAGCAGATGAGCATGATCAAGCTCGACGAGGCGGATGCGAAGTGGGTGGACCAGACCCTGGGCCGGCTGGACTTGCGGGGCAAGCTCGGCCAACTGCTGATCCCGCGCATCACCGGCGCCGAGGTCAGCGAGAGGGGCGCGGGCGAGTACGTGCGGCGCTATCGCCTGGGCGGGGGGCATGCCTTCGGCGGTGACCTTACGGCGACGCGGGCGCTGATCCGCCAGGCGCAGGACGCGGCCGAGGTGCCCCTGCTGATCAGCGGCGATCTGGAGCGTGGCGTGGGGCAGCGCATCGAGCAGGGCACGGCCTTCGCGGGGCAGATGGCGCTGGGCGCCGCCGACGACGAGGAACTGGCGTACCGCTTCGGCGCGGCGATCGGCCGCGAGGGCCGGGCCGTGGGCTACAACTGGGTCTTCGGCCCGGTGGTGGACCTGAGCATCGACCCGAACAACCTCTCGCACATCCGCTGCCTCGGCGGCGACCCGCACAAGGTCGCCCGCCTGGCGTCGCGCATCGTCGCGGGCATCCAGGACCACGGCATGGCCGCGTGCGCCAAGCACCTGCCCGGCGCCGGCGTCGACGACCTGGACAGCCACCTGACCACGGCGATCAATCCGCAGAGCGCCGACGAGTGGCGCCGCCTCAGCGCGGTGCCCTTCCAGGCGGCCATCGACGCGGGCGTGGCGAGCATCATGACCGCGGGCAAGGCGTGTCCAGGCATCGATCCGGAGTGCGGCGACCCGCTGTTTCCGCGCCCCATCATGACCAGCCGAACGGTGTTGCAGGACATTCTGCGCGGCGAGATGGGCTTTGACGGGCTGATCGTCACCGACGCGCTGACCATGGGCGGGCTGACGATGCACTACCGCCGGCTGGAGATGCACCTGGCGTGCCTGAAGGCGGGCAACGACATGCTGCTGTTCGTGCATCGCCTGGACTCGCTGCTGGACTACCTCGAGCAGTGCGTGCGCGACGGCGAGCTGACGGAGCAGCGCATCGATGAATCGGTCAGGCGCGTCCTGTCGCTCAAGGCCTGGCTGGGGCTGCACAAGAAGCGTATGAGCGACGACGACGAGGCCGCGGCGATGCTCGGCCGCGAGGAGCATCGGGCCGACGCGCGTCGGCAGGCGTCGCGGGCGATCACGCTCGTGCGCGACCGCCGCGAGCATGTGCCGCTTGAGCTTGGTGCGGGGGCGCGGGTGCTCAGCGTGCTGATCACCAACCAGCAGCGGTTCGAGCTGGCGACGTTTCATGACGTGCTGAAGCAGGCGGGCATCGAGGTGACGGCTGAGAAGAACCCGCCGCACGAGACGCTTTACGAGGATGTGGAGGCGGGGCGGTACGACGCGGTGGTGGTGAGCCTGTACTACCCGCCGCAGTGGGGCTGGTCGACGCCGCGCTGCCACGGGCCCGAGTCGCGGTGCCTGATGGACGGCTTCCCGTTCGCCCGGGCGGACGTGCCGTCGGTGTTCATCAGTTGGGCCAACCCGTATCACCTGTATGAGTTCGCGTTCATGGACCCGTACATCAACGCCTATGGCGGCGATCCGGGCACGCAGCACGCCTGCGCCGAGGCGCTGCTGGGCCGCAGCGCGATCGTGGGCAGGAGCCCGGTGGCGCATGCGCC
>SLDI01000117.1:0-4194 GCA_007125385.1 Phycisphaeraceae bacterium
CACTGACAAGCTCCGCGGACTCCGCTTGTCAGTGGCACCCGACGCCGTGAACGCTGGCTGTAGGGTGGGTAGAGCGAAGCGAAACCCACCGGTTGCGGCGGGAATCCACGGCCAGCGTGGTGGGTTTCGCTCGGCTCTACCCACCCTACATCAGCGCCGCCACGCGTGAAGTTCACGGCGTTGCCTGGCACCCGACGCCCGTGATTGACGGGTGATCCGTATCACCCGTCGCCGCGGAACTCCGCCGGGTTGAGCTCGTGCTTTTTCATCAGACGGTAGAGCGTGCCGCGCGGGACCTTGGCCTCGACGGCCGCGTCGGCGACGTCGCCGTCGTGACGGCGCAGCAGCTCGGTGAGGTAGTCGCGCTCGAACGCCGCGACGTGCTGGTCGCGCAGCTCGAACAGGCCGTGCTCGGTGTCGTTCAACGCCTCGAGCGCCGAGGCGGCCGTGGTGCCGGAGGCGGCGTTGGCGGGGCCCGTGGCGGGGGCGGCGGGGGTGGCGATCTCGTCGGGCAGGTCCTCGACGCGCAGCTCGCTGTCGCGCGTCATGGCCAGCGCCCGGCGGACGACGTTCTGCAACTGGCGCACGTTGCCGGGGAAGGCGTAGCGGCCGAGCCGTTCGATGACCTGCGGGTCGACGGTGATCTCGTCGTGGCCCATCTCCGGGGCGTGGCGCTGGACGAAGTGGCGCACGAGCAGCGGCACGTCGCCGGCGCGGTCGCGCAGCGGGGGCAGGTCGACGCGGGCGACGTTGATGCGATAGTAGAGGTCGCTGCGGAACCGGCCGCGGGCGATCTGCTCGTCGAGGTTGAGGCTGGTGGCGGCGATGACGCGGACGTTGATGGGGATCTCCTCGTTGCCGCCGACGCGTCGGATGCGCCGTTCCTGCAAGGCGCGCAGAAGCTTGGCCTGAAGGTTGATGGGCAGTTGGCCGATCTCGTCGAGGAAGAACGTGCCGCCGTCGGCGAACTCCATGAGCCCGAGGCTGCGTGCGTCGGCGCCGGTGAAGGCGCCGCGTTCGTGGCCGAACAGCTCGCTCTCGAGCAGTTGCTCGGGGATGGCGCCGCAGTCTACGGGGACGAAGCGCTTGTCCTTGCGCGGGCTCTTGTTGTGGATCGTGCGGGCGACGAGCTCCTTGCCCGTGCCGGTTTCGCCGAGGATGAGCACGTCCACGTCGTTGGGGGCGATGCGCGAGACGGTGTCGAAGACGCGCTGCATCGCGTCGCTTTGGCCGACGATCTCGCCGAAGCGCTGGCCGCGCTGGACCTGGCGCGAGAGCAACTCGTTCTCCTGCTTGAGCCGGCGCTGCTCGAGCAGGCGGGTGACGGTGGCGCGCAGGTCGTCGGGAAGGAAGGGCTTGGTGATGTAGTCGGCGGCGCCGAGCTTCATGGCCTCGACGGCGGTGTCGACGGACGGGAAGGCGGTGAGCATGAGCACGACGAGCGACGGGTCGTGCCGCCGGGCGATGCGCAAAAGGTCCACGCCGTGGATGTCGGGCATACGCACGTCCGTGATGAGCATGTCCCAGGTTTCATCCGACGTCAGGCGCGTGACGGCCTTTGAGCCGGAGGACTCGACGGTGACCTCGACGTCGTCCAGGCGCGCCAGGGTGTCGGCGCAGACCTCGAGCATGCCCGGCTCATCGTCGACGACGAGGATGCGGGCGTCAGGCATGGGCGGGCTCCGTGACATACAAAGCCGCGACCGTTGGTCGCGGGGGATCGGCGGGCGAGGCACGGTCACCGTCCCGGCTCACCCTACAACGCAAATCTCGTGGAACGGTCGGTGTGACTCGCAACGCCTGGGGTGCCACGGCTTGTCCCGCAGGGCAAGCCGTGCGCTTGTCGCGCGTCGCCCGGCTTGCCGCTTCGCGGGCAAGCCGTGGCACCCTGAGAACGTGTGTGAGAAGTCGTTCTAGGGGTGCCACACAGCACGCCGAAGGCTGCTGTGTGCGATCAACCGTCGATGGCCGACGCACACAGCACCCTGCCGGGATGCTGTGTGGCACCCTTGTCACACACGTTCTGAGAGCGCTTAATGTCACGCGGTGGATCGGTGTGTGATCGTTGATCCTCTGCCGCTTCCCCGCGACCGGCGGTCGCGGCTTTACTGGGGGTGTCGCGTGCATCATGCACGGGCCTCGCGGGTGAGGTGGTCGGCGTCGTGTTGGCGCTCGGCGATCGGCAGCGCGACGTGGACGCGTGTGCCCGCCCCCGGCGTGCTGTCGAGGCGCAGCTCGCCGCCGTGACTGCGCACCAGCCCATCGCAGATGGACAGGCCCAGCCCGGTGCCCTTGCCGTCGGCCTTGGTGGTGTAGAAAGGCTCGAGGACCTGGTCCAGGATGGACGGATCGATGCCGTGGCCGGTGTCGGCGACGGTGATGGTCAGGCTTTCGTCGCCGTCGTCGATGTCGGCGGTGAGGGTGAGTCGGCCGCCGTCGGGCATCGCGTCCAGGGCGTTGAGCAGGAGGTTGAGAAAGACCTGCTGGATCTCGCCGGCGTTGGCGTGGACGCGGGGCAGGTCGTCGGGCAACTGATCGTCGAGGCTCACGCCCTGGCCGCGGGCGCGGTGGTCGACGGTCGCCAGGGCGGCGCGGATGGGCGTAGCGAGGTTGGTCGGCTGGCGGGTCGCGGGCGACGGCCGGCAGTAGGAGAGCAGGCCCCGGGCGATCTGGGCGACGCGGTCGGCCAGGTCGGTGATCTTGACCAGCTCGCTGCGGAGCTTGGCGGGCACGGGCTCGCGGTCGTTCTCCAGCAGCAGGCGGGCCTTGGCGCTGATGATGGCGATGGGGTTGTTGACCTCGTGGGCGACCTGCCCGGCGAGCTCGCCCACGGCCGCGAGCTTGCCGGCCCGGAGCATCCGGGCCTGCATGGCGAGCTGATCGGTGATGTCGCGCGCCAGCGAGACGACGTGCGTGGGCTTGCCGTCGCGGCCGGCCAGTGGGGCGGTGGTGATCTGGTAGGTGCGCTGCTGGCGCGGGTCGGCGTCGGGCGGGAGGGTGATCTCGGCGGTGCAGCGCTGGCCGACGTCCATCGCCTGCCGAGCGGGGCTGGCGCAGCCGCAGGCGGTGGCCAGCTCGTCGATGCCCGCGTCGCCGAACCAGGCGCGCCAGCGTTCGTTGGTCCAGGTGCTGCGGCCCTGGCCGTCGCACACGCACAGGCCGGTCTCCGTCGTCTGAAGCGCCTGCTCGACGAGCTGGCGATGGGCCAGCGCTTCGTCGGCCAGGCGGACGAGCTGCTGCTCGTCGCGGCGGATGCGCCGGCCCAGGGCGCTGACGAAGTAGGCGGTCAGCAGAAGGATCGCCGCGTGCACCAGGATGTGGCTGGCGACGTAAAGCGGGGCCGTCTCGACCGCGGTGGCGCGGCCGGCGATCAGCAGCGGGTAATGCGCCAGCAGCCCGCTGGCCTGGCCCAGGGCCATGGCGGCGAAGAGCACACTGCCCACGGCAGCGACGGCGAAGCAGTGGCGCGGGCTGAGCACGACGCCGGCGATGATCACGTGAATGAGCATCAGCGGGGCGAGCGGGTTGTCGATGCCGCCGGAAAAGTGCAGCAGCACCGTGAGCACGAGCAGGTCGCCGTAGGCCTGCACGGGCAACAGGGCGGCGGGCACGGCCTGTCGTCGGAGCATCGCCGTGTACAGGCCGTTGAGCCCCGCGAGGACCAGCAGCGTCAGCAGCAGCGGGACCAGGGCGTCGGGGCGCACGAGCTGAAGCGCCCAGACGACGGGCAGGACGAGCAGGGCCGAGGCGAGCAGCGCCAGCCAGCGCATGCGGATGAACCATTGGGCGTAGGCCCGGCGTCGCTGCTGGCGGGTGGGTCGCTGGAACTGCCCGAAGCCGGGCGCGGCGGGCCAGCGTTCGGGCAGGGCCGGGGCGTTGCGCAGCAGCAGGAGGGCGACCAGGGCGGCGGCCAGCAGCGAAGCCATCAGCCCGCGCACCCGATGCAGCACGCCGAGGCGCTGCGGGTCGAGCTCGGCGAGCAGCAGTCGCTCGATCAGCTCGTAGGCGAGGAAGATGGCGGCGACGGCGACGGCGGCGATGAGCAGCGCGCGTCGCAGGTGGGGCCAGAGCTCGGCGTGGGGCGAGGTCAAATCGGCACCATTTTATCGGCTGTGGCCGTGGCGGGTCGTCAGGGGTGGGGTTGGCGGGGGCTGATTGTCACATTGGCGCGACAGGCGATGCGGGCGTCGCCGA
>SLDI01000251.1:0-4181 GCA_007125385.1 Phycisphaeraceae bacterium
CCGACCATTCAAAGGTCGATGGTTCACAGCGTTGGGTGGCCCCCCGCGCCGTTTCCGACCGCGCGACATCACGATGCCGTGGGCGTCGGTGGCGCCTGCACAGCCAAAGCCGCGACTTGCCCGGTCTCGGCGACGCGTTGCGCCAGCGCCGGCGCCTCGCGTTGATCCGCCGCGACCACGAACATCGCCGCGCCCGAGCCGGTCACGTGCACCGGACGCTCCAGCCGCTGCTCCAGGGAGGCGCGCAGCGTCGCCAGTTGCGGCCGCACGCGCATCGCCGGCTCGGCCAGGTCGTTGAACAACTCGACGCCCCGCACCCGCCCGGCGTGCGCGAGGCTGGTGACGCGGTCGACCCGGAGCTCACCGCCGTCGCCCGCCAGCTCATCGAACGCCGCGTACACCGCCGCCGTCGGGCACGCCACAGCGGCCGGCAGCAGCAGCGCCAGGTGCACCGGCTCGGCCAGCGGCGTCGGCTCGATGCGCTGGCCCCGCCCCGTCACCAGCGCCGCCGGCGTCCCGCGCAGCGCGCGCACGAGGAACACGACGTCGCTGCCCAGCTCGGCCGCCAGCTCGCCCAGCCTCGCCTCGCCCAGGCCCAGCTTGAAAAGCTCATCCAGGGCCACGAGCATCGCGGCCGCGTCGCTCGATCCCCCGCCCAGGCCGGCGCCCGGCGGCACGCGCTTGGCGATCGTCACGTCCACCGGCAGCGTACGCCCCGCCTCGCGCTCGGCAAGCCCATGCGCCCGCACCGCCAGGTCCCTGTCCAGAGGCCAATCGACCTGGCGCCCCGCCGCCGGGCCCGCCTCGTCGAAGCTGATGCGCCACCTGCTGGCCCCGGCGTCGCGGCGCGTCAGCGTCAACTCGTCGCCGAAGTTAAGCGCCACCATCCAACTGGCGATCGGGTGATAGCCCGACCCCTCGGCCGGCCCGACGCTCAGCGCCAGGTTCACCTTGGCGGGGCAGAGCAGCTTCATCGATGCGATCCTACAAAGCCGCGGGCGGCTTCGCGAAGCGCTGCCCCCGCCCCGTCCGACCCGGCGCCTTGGCGTTGTACAATCCGGCGACACCCGCTCCAGGAGCCTCCCCATGCCCACCAGCCACCTGATCGCCCTCGCCACGCTGTCCCTGCTCCTGCTCGCCCTGCCCGCGCGTGCGGAGACGCCCTACGCGCCGTGGACCAACGGCCCGCCGAACGACCCGGCCTACTTCCCGGTGGGCGTCTGGGCGCAGGCGCCGGGCAACATCGAAGCCTACCAGGAGCTGGGCGTGAACCTCTACGTCGCGCTGCACGGCGGGCCGACCGAGCAGCAGCTCACGGCCCTGCACGAGGCGGACATGCACGCCATCGCCTCGCTCAACGACTACGCCCGCTCACTGCTCGAAGCCGACAGCGAGCTGCTGGACGTGGTGGTGGCGTGGATGCACCGCGACGAGCCGGACAACGCCCAGGCCGACGGCGAAGGCGGCTGGGGCGCGCCGGTGCCCACCGACGAGATCCAGCGCCTCGGCGACGAATGGCGCGCGATCGACCCGACCCGGCCCGTCTACCTCAACCTCGGCTGGGGCGTGGGCTGGGACGGCTGGTACGGCCGGGGCGTGCGCACCAACCAGCCCGGGGACTACCCCGAGTACATCCAGGGCACGGATATCGTCTCGTTCGACATCTATCCAGGCTCCATGGCCCCCGGCGACGCGATCTACCGCGAGCACTGGCGCGTCGCCTGGGGCACGCAGCGGCTGCGCGACTGGGCCGACGACCACAAGCCCGTCTGGACGATCCTCGAATGCTCGGCGATCGGCGCCGGGGAGAAGGTCAGCCCCACGGAGCTGCGCGCCCAGGTGTGGATGTCGATCATCCACGGAGCCACCGGCATCGTCTGGTTCACCCACATCTTCGAGGACGGCGCCTACGTCACCGACAGCGCCATCCTGCGCGACGAGGAGCTTCGGCCCACGTTCCGCGAGGTCAATCATCGCCTGCACGAGCTGGCCCCGGTGATCAACAGCCCGAGCATCAACGATCGGGTCACGGTCGAGATCGTTGAGGGCGAGGCGGATGACGAGATCCGGCGCGAGCGCGGCATCGAGCCCGTCGCGGCGATGCTCAAGGAGCACGACGGGGCGCTGTATCTGTTCGCCGTGCGCATGCGCGACAGCGAGGCGACGGCGCGCTTCACCATCGACGGGCTCGAGGGCGAGCACGTGGCCGAGCTGATCGGCGACGAGGGCGAGGTGGGGCTGGAGGCGGGCCGATTCGAGCAGCGCTTCGACGCGTGGGGGACGTATCTATATCGCATCGAGCTTGATTGAAGTGCCGCGTCCAAGAACCCCCTCCCTCCGGGAGGGGGCAGGGGGAGGGTGCGTGCGGCTGCCGTGGGCGTACGCGATGATGCAGGCGCAAGGGGTTCGAGCGCACCCCCACCCAACCGCCCCCGGGGGGGCCGGGATGTGCGATCACCCAGGGGTGCCACGGCTTGACCCGCCGGGCAAGCCGTGCGTTTGTCGACGATCGCACGGCTTGCCGCTTCGCGGACAAGCCGTGGCACCCGTGCTCGCCATGACGCGGGCGCAAGGCAGGCGAGCGCACCCCCACCCAACCTCCCCCGGGGGGGAGGGGCCGGAATGTGCGATCACCCACTCACCCCGCCACTCACTCCGCCGCGCCGCGCGCATGCTCGCGTCCGCGCACCAGCAGCTTGATCGGCACCTCGCTGTGCGGCAGCAGCTCGTGGAAGCGGTTGATCAGGAACCGCTGGTAGTTGTCGTCGACCAGGTTCGGATCGTTGACGAACAGCGCGATCGTCGGCGGATGCGTGTCGACCTGCGTCGCGTAGTACACCCGCGCCCGCCGACCCTTCTGCGGCGCCGGCCCGCGCTCGCCCATGAGCCGCTCCATCACGTCGTTGAGCTCGGCCGTCGCCACCCGCACGCCGGCCTGCTCGTGCAGCGACAGCGCCGTCTCCAGCAGCTCCGCCATCCCCTCGCCCCTGGCGCCGCTGACGAAGGCGATGGGCGCGAACGACAGGCCCTTGAGCGCGTTGTCCAGGTACTCGACGTACTGCTCCTGCGTGTACTCGGCCTCGGCCAGGTCCCACTTGTTGACCACGATGATCGTCGGCCGATGGTGCTTGAGGATCTCGTGGGCGAGCTGGCGATCCACCTGCGAGACGGGCTCGGCGGCGTCGATCACCAGCAGGCACACGTCCGCCCGGCGGACCGAGCGCAGCGCGCGGTGATGCGAGTAGTACTCGATGTCGCTGTCCACGCTCTTGCGCTTGCGCAGCCCGGCGGTGTCGATGGCGACGTAGGCCTGGCCCTGGTAGTCGAAGCGCACGTCCACGGCGTCGCGTGTCGTGCCGGGGATCTCCGAGACGATCACCCGCTCGTCGCCGGCCAGGGCGTTGACGAGCGTGCTCTTGCCCGCGTTGCGCTTGCCCACGATGGCCAGCTTGATGCCCGCGGCCGCGTCGCGTTCAAAGCGCGAGAAGTCGAGGCGCTCGCGGATCGCCCGGTACAGGTCGAAGCGGTTGTGCCCCGTGGTGGCCGAGACCATCACCGGCTCGCCGAAGCCGAGCTTCAGCGTCTCGAACGCGTCGGACTCGTGCTTCGCCTCGTCGACCTTGTTGGCCACGAGCACGACGGGCGTGGCGCGGGCATCGCCCTCGCGCAGCAGCCGGGCCACCGTGTGATCCAGCGGCAGCAGGCCCGCCTGCGCGTCGACGACGAACAGGACGAGGTCGGCCTCGGCCAGGGCCTGGGCGATCTGGCGCTCGACGTCGGCGGTCAGTGCGGTGTTGTCGTGCATCCCGTAGCCGCCGGTGTCGATCACCTCGACCGTCTCGTCGCGCTCGTCCGGGCCGTCGGCGGGAATCTCGACGTCGGTGGCGACGCGGTCGCGCGTCACCCCGGCGGTCGGGTCGACGATGGCGACGCGGCGGCGGGCGAGCATGTTCAGCAGGCTCGACTTGCCGACGTTGGGCCGGCCGACGATGGCGATGCGCGGGAGCATGACGAAAGTGTAGCGATTGGCGGGCGTGAATTGCCGATCGTCGTTGGAGCGTCCTGAATCCATTCGTGGCGGGTGCCACTGACAAGGCCGTCTTCGGCCTTGTCGGTGCCGGTTGGCGTGACGGGTCCACGACGCCGATCCGCACTGACAAGCTCCGCGGACTCCGCTTGTC
>SLDI01000443.1:0-4176 GCA_007125385.1 Phycisphaeraceae bacterium
CCGGGCCCCCGCGGTCGCGGGGGCCCGGCGATTCCCCCCTCCTTACACCATCACCCCACCCCTACGCAAACTGCCAAATTCAACATACAAGGGCAAGCCGTGTCTCCGTCGGCCGTCAAACGGCTTGCCGCTTCGCGGTCAAGCCGTGGCACCCTGAGCGACGCCAGCCAGTGGTAAAGCCAACCATTCAAAGGTCAATAGGCCCCGTCCGAAAAGTGGGTGCCACTGGCGGCTTGCCCGCCGGTGCCCGGGCGCCGCATCCGACTTGAAGGTGCCGGACGCGTGATGATCAAGGATCGCCCGGCATCGGCTGCCACGGACGAGCCCGGCCGCACGCCTCTCAGAACCATCCCCGCACGCGCTCGCGGCCGAGCCGGCCCGCCTGGTGGACGTCCAGGCGATCCAGCGCCCTGGCGACGCGGTGCCAGCGGCGCAGGAACAGGCGCTCGGCGGCCGGGCGGGGCATCGCCCTGCCCCGGCGGGCGGCGCGGCGCACGTCCCGCATCGTCCTGGCCAGGCACCAGCGCCACGTCCGCGCGGCGCTCATCGCCGGCACACGCATGATCCGCTCAACGTTCATCTTGCGGCGACCTCCTGTCGCTTGCCCCGGTCCTCAGCGGCCGCCTTACGGCACCGTCGTGTCGTCGGGATAGTCCGTGTAGTGACGCAGCACGCCCTCGGCCAGGTGACGCACGCGCTCCGCCAGGCCCCGCGGCTGAAGCACCTTGCAATACGGGCCCATCGAAAGCACCCACCAGACGATCTCGTCCAGGCCGTCAACCTGCACACGGAAGAGGATCGAGCCGTCGTCCTGCCAGTCCACGCGCTGCGTGGCGTGCCAGTGGGTGTCGGCGATGGTCTCCGCGAAGCTGGGGGCGAACCAGAGCTCGACGTCGTAGCGCTCCTGGCCGCGGATCATGCGCCACGCCTGGCCGAGATGCTCGGCGATGGAAAAGTCCTCGGGGATCTCGTAGGGCTGGTCGGTGAGCTCGCAGCGCGCGAATCGCTGAAGCTTGAGCTTGCGCACCTCGTCGCGGCCGCCGTGATGGCCCACCGCGTACCACGCCCGCTGGCTGAACAGCAGGGCGTAAGGCTCGAAGCGGAACACCTCCTCGGCGCGTTGCGGGTCCTCGCGGGCCTCGAGCGACTCGTAGCAGCAGCGCAGCGCCCGGCCCGTGGCGATCGCCTGGCGGACGAGCTCGTAGACGTCGGCGACGCCGTCGGCGCCGCTCGCCGCGGCGAGGCGGATGTCAACGTGCGAGGCGATCCGCTCGATCGGCTCGCGCAGGGCCGGGGGAAGCTGGCTGCGGATCTTCTCGATCGCCCGCCCCGCTGGGGCCATGAAGGGCACCTGCTCCCGCTCGCCTACGTGCCGCGCCAGCGCCAGCAGCGCCAGGGCCTCGTCGAGCGTCAGGTCCACGGGCGGCAGGAAGAAGTCGTGGCGGATGCGGTAGCCCTGCGTCGCCTCGTCGAAGTAGTAGGGAATCCCCAGCGTCTCGAGCACCTCCAGGTCGCGGTAGATGCTCCGCTCGGCGACGCCGAAGCGCTCGGCCAGCCGCTTGGCGTTGTAGCCCGTCTCCGACTGGATGATCGTGATGATCTCCAGCAGGCGGTGGATGCGGCGGTAGTCGGCCGGCATGGTGCGGTCCCGTTTTGACAAGCCCGTGTTCAAGGATAATCGTCCGCGCACCGCTCGCCAATGGAAAAACGGCGCCAGGCACACGCCCGACGCCGCCCGGCCCCCGGTTCAGGCTCGGCTTGCAGCACCATAGGCGCCTGCACTGACAAGGCCGTGGCAGAGCGGAAGGGTGCACCTCAGATTTGTAGCAGACGAGCGACGCGGCAAGGTGGGTGCCACTGGCGGCTTGTCCGCCAGTGGCTCGGCGCTGCGTTACGCCGTCGAACGCATGCGCACCACGCGCTCCACGACCAGCACCGCCAGCAGGGCCAGGCCCCCGGCCGTGAGGTACAGGTCCGGCTTGACGAGCAGGAACGCCACCGCCACGAAGCCCACACGCTCCCACCAGCTCAGTCGCCCCAGGGCGTAGCCCTGCAACGCCGTGGCGAAGCACATCATCCCCATCGCCGCCGCCGGCAGCACCCACGCGAGCTTGGCGGCGGTGACGTCGATCAGCAGCAGTTCGGTGTTGAAGAAGAAGATCATCGGCAGCAGGAACGCCGCCAGGTCAAAGCGGAAGCTCGTCAGCCCCGTGCGGATCGGGTCGGATCCCGCGATGCCCGACACCGCGTACGCGCACAGGCCCACCGGCGGCGTGTCGTCGGCGAGGATGCCGTAGTAGAAGACGAACAGGTGGGCGGCGAGGACGAGCGCGAGGGTTCTCTCATAGCCGCTCGCCTCGGCCGTGCTCAGCAGCGCCGGAACGACGAGGCTGGCCATGATGATGTACGTCGCGGTCGTCGGCAGGCCGATGCCCAGCAGGATCGCGGCGAGCGCGGTGAGCACGAGCGCGGTCAGCAGCACGACACCGTCACCCTGGCCCGCCAGGCTCGCGAGCATGGTGCTCAGCGCGTCGGTGACGGCGAACGACGGCAACATCTCCACCCGGGCATGGAGCCACTCGACGCTCGCGGTGAACGCGCCCCCGACCTGGACGGCGGCGCCCCGCACCAGGTCCACGATCTTCGCCCCCAGCCCCGTCTGCGACACCACGCCGATGATGATCCCGCAGCAGGCGCAGGCACAGGCAATGCCGACCATGTTCAGCGCCCCGTCGCGCAGCGCCTGGGCGAGGCGGACGGTGAAGTGCCACAGGCGACGGGGCATCGTTGCCAACAACACTGACAAGCTCCGCGGACTCCGCTTGTCAGTGGCACCCGAGGAATCGTCCGTGGCACCCGATCGGGCGTCCGCGCCGGCCAGCCGCCGCGCCGTCGCCGCGGCCGTCATCCCGTAGGCCGTGCTGGTGCCCACCAGGCACACCACCAGGAACGTGGCGAAGGTGATCCAGATCGTGTAACTCGCGGCCGTGGTGGGTGTGCGCCGGGCCAGGTCCAGCCCCAGCGCCTCGCGAATCGGCGTGCGCACCGCCTCGGGCAGGCCCAGCAGCAGCACGATCAGCGCGATCAGCGGGATGTTCAGGTGCAGCCCGCGGAGGATCGTTTTCCAGAACAGCGGCAGCACGCTGCGGTCGCCCGGCTTCATGCCGGTGCGCAGCGCCTCCAGGTGGATCATCGTAAAGATGGCGGTATAGCTCAGCAGCGCCGGCAGCAGCGCGGCGACCACGATCGTGGCGTAGGGGATCCCGCGGTTGGTGGCCGGGTCGACCGCCATCTCCGCCATGATGAACGCCGCCGCGCCCATCACCGGCGGCATGAGCTGCCCGTTGGTCGACGCCGCGACCTCCACCGCCCCCGCGACGTGCGGCTTGAAGCCCGCCTTCTTCATCATCGGCACCGTCAGCGACCCGGTCGACACCGTGTTGGCGATCGACGAGCCGGAGACCGTGCCCATCATCCCGCTGGCGACCACGGCCGCCTTCGCCGGCCCGCCGCGATATCGCCCCATCGCGGAGAAGGCCAGGTCGATCAGGTACCGCCCCGCCCCGCTGCGCTCCAGGGCGGCGCCGAAGAGCACGAACAGGAACACGAACGTGGCCGAGACGCGCAGCGGCACGTCGAACACGCCGTTGTTCAGCGTCAGGTAGAGGTAGCTCACCAGCGACGTGAAGCCCACCTGGCGATGGCCCAGCGGGTGCGGCAGCCAGTGCCCGAGCAGGCCGAAGACCAGGAACCCGAGCGTGACGAAGAAGAGGATGGGCGAGATGGATCGTCGCGTGGCTTCCAGGACCAGGCCGATGGCGATGGTGGCGACGAGGAGGTCGACGTTGGTCGGGTCGCCGACGCGCCGGGCCAGGGCGTCGTGGTTGATGGCCACGTAAAGGGCGCAGGCGACGCCGGCGGCAGCGAGCAGCAGGTCCAGGGCCGTCCAGCCGGCGCCCTGCATCGCCCGCGCCGCCGGAAACAGCGCGTAGGCCAGCCCCAGGGCGAACGCCAGGTGGATCGAGAGCTGGATGGGCGTGGGGTAGGCCCCCCAGGTGCCGGTGTAGAGGTGGAACGCGCTCATGGCCACGAGCGCGGCGGCGGCGGCCCAGGCCAGGATCGGAGGCAGCGGCTGGCGCACCGATCGCTCCGTCGCCGGCGACTCGTGGAACGGCC
>SLDI01000456.1:0-4176 GCA_007125385.1 Phycisphaeraceae bacterium
CGTCAGGTAGTAGAACGACTCCTCGAAGAGCTGCGACAGCCCCGCCAGCTCATACTCCGCCCCCGCCGGCATGCTCCGCGCCACGTGGGCCTCGAGATGGTCCACCGCGTCGCCCAGCGCCACGCCCGGCGGCACGCTCGCCGAGATCGTCGCCGACCGCATCCGGTTGAAGCGATGGATCTCGCTCGGCCCGATCGTCTCGTGCACCGTCACCAGGCTGTCCAGCGACACGATCGCCCCGGGGTTGCCCCCCTCACCGGCGCGCCCCGAGCGCAGGTACACGTTGCGCAGCGTCTCCGGATCCAGCTCGCCCCGGCCCACCACGTCCGCGATCACGTCGTAGCGATCCGTGTCCACCTCGATCGTCGAGATGTCCACGCTGCCAAAGAGCAGCCGCAGCGTGTTGGAAATGTCCGCCACGCTCACCCCGAGCTGCGCCGCCCGGTCGCGGTCGATCTCCACGTCCACCTGCGGGTTGTTCAGCTCCAGGTTCGTCCGCACGTCCACGAATTGCGGCTGCTCGCGCATCCAGTCGATGATCGCCTGCTGCTGGGCGTCGAGCGTCTCGATGTTCGGATGCTTGAGCACCAGCTCGATCGGCGCCCCGCCCAGGCCCCCCGGCGTCATGTCCATGACGAACGCCCGGCCCGCGGGCAGCTCGTCAAACCGTTCGCGCAGCTCCTGCATCACCTGGCTCTGGTGCTTGGCCCGCTCGTGCCGGTCCGTCATGCGCACGAAGCTCATCCCGCTGCTCGGCTCGCCCGGCGCGCCGCGGCCCAGCCCGATGGCCAGGAACTGGTGCCGGATCTCCGGCGTCTCGGCCAGGATCGCCTCGATCTGACGCGCCAGCTTGTCCGTCTCCGCCAGCGTCGCGCCCTGCGGCGCCTCGAAGACGATCATGAACTGCGAGCGGTCCTCGTCCGCGTCGAACTCGCGCGACACCCCTTGCAACGCCAGCAGACCGACAAGCAGCGCCGCGATGCCCAGCATCACCGTCATCGACCGCTGGCGAAACGCCTGATGCAGCAGCCAGCGGTAATGACGTTCGGCCAGCCCGAACAGCCACTCGGTAAAGCGGAACACCCGCCCGTGGCTGTCCGGCACGCGCAGCAGCCGCGAGCAGAGCACCGGCGTCAGCGTCAGCGCCACCAGCGTCGACGCGAACACCGTGATCGCCACCGTCACGCCGAACTCCAGGAAAAAACGCCCGATCAGCCCGCCCGTGAACGCCACCGGCAGAAACACCGCCCCCAGCGCCAGCGTGTTGGCGATGTTCGGAAACGCCACCTCCGTCGTGCCCACCCGCGCCGCCGGCTCCGATTCCGCCCCGTTCTCCATGTGCAGGTAGGCACGCTCGAGCACCACGATCGCGTCGTCGATCACGATCCCGATCACCAGGATCAGCCCCAGCAGCGTCAGCACGTTGATCGAGAACCCGAACTGGCTGATGAACGCCAGCCCGATCAGCAGGCTCGTCGGAATCGCCACGATCGTCACGAGCGTGCCGCGCCACGAGCGCAGAAACCCCAGCACCACCAGCGCCACCAGCACCGTCGCCACCGCGATCGTGATCGCCAGATCCCGGATGTTCTCGCGCACGAACTGGCTGTGGTCCACCGCGATCGTGTGGTACAGGCCCGGCGGAAACTCCTCCGCCAGCTCGTCCATCCGCTGACGCACCAGGCGCGCGACCTCCACCGTGTTGGCGTCGGCCTGCTTGACGATGCCCATCCCGACCGCCTCCTCGCCGGCGAACCGCGCCAGCCGGCGATCGTCGCTGATGCCGTCCACCGCCTCGCCCACGTCCGCCAAACGCACCGGCGAGTCGTTGCGGTACGCCACGATCAGGTCATTGAACGGCGCCGCCGAGGCGAACTGCCCCCGCGTCTGAATCAGAAACTCCCGCCGCACGCCCTCGATCCGCCCCGACGGGATGTCCACGTTCTCACGCTGGATCGTCTCGACCACGTCCTGGACCGTCAGCCCGTGCGCCGCCAGCCGGTCCGGGTCCAGCCGGATGCGCACCGCGTAGTTGCGCAGCCCGCCGATCATGATCTGGCCCACCCCGCGGATCGTCTCGATCCGCTGACGCAGCTCGTTCTCGGCATACTGGCTGATGTCCACGTCGCGCCACCGCTCGTCGCCACGCAGCGTCACCCACATGATCGCCTGCGCACCGAGATCCAGCTTGCGCACGATCGGCGCCTCGGCGTCGGTGGGCAGTTGCCGGCGGGCCCGCTCCACCGCGTCGCGCACGTCCTGCGCCGCGACGTCCAGGTCACGCCACAGCTCGAACTCGATCACGATCTGCGCCGTCTGCTGCCGCGCCGTCGACGTGAGCTGCCGGATCCCCTCAATGGTGTTGATCTCACCCTCCAGCGGCTCGACCAGCTCGCTCTCGACGACCTGCGGCGACGCGCCCGGCAGCACGACGTTGACGCTGACGATGGGGAACTCGACGTCGGGCGACTCCTGCACCGGCATCTGCAGCAGCCCGTAGACGCCGAAGATGCCCGCGACGAGGAACACCACGAGCGTGAGCACCGGCCGACGGATGCAAAGGTTCCAGATCATTGCGCGACCCCCGCCCCCGCGTCGTCATCGTCCGCCCCCGCCACCTCATCCCCCGCCACCTGATCCCCGGAAGCCTCGTCCCGCGCCACGTCCTGCTCCGCCAGGGCCTCGGCCTGGTCATCGCGATTGACGACGCGCACCCGGTCGCCATCGCTGACGCGCATGTGCCCCAGGCGGACGATCTGCTCGCCGACGCTGACACCGTCGAGGATCTCCACGACACCGCCGCGCCGCAGCCCGGTGGTGACCGCCCGGGCGTGGGCGTGGTCCTCATCGTCGACGACGTACACGCGGTAGCCCTCGCGCGTGCCCACCAGCGACTCCTCGGGCACCACCGGCCGATCCTCGCGCACGTCAAGCGTCGCCCACGCCGTGGCGAACGTCCCCGGCACCAGCCGCCCGTCCGGGTTGGCGATCTCGGCGCGCACCCGCACCGTCCGCGTCGCCGGGTCCACCGCCGGGCTGATGAACGACACCTCGCCCGTGAACACCTCCTCGCCGTACGCCGCCACCACCAACTGCACCCGCTGGCCCCGATGCAGCCGACCCAGGTAACGCTCCGGCACGGCGAAGCTGATCCGCACCGGGTCGATCTGGTACAGCGTCGCCAGCGGATCGCCCACCCCCACGTACGCCCCCGGGTCCACCTCGCGTTGCGAGATCAACCCCGTCAGCGGCGCCGCGATCCGCGTCCGCTTCACGTCCTCGTCCAGCACCGCCAGTTCCGCCTCGATCCGCTCGCGCTCGGCCTCGGCCTCGTCGTACGCCGACTGCGCCCGGTCCAGCTCCTCCTCCGCCACGATCCCCTGCTCGCGCAGCCGACGCTGACGTTCCAGTGTCCGCTCGGCGTTGGCCAGCCGCACCGCCGCCGACCGCAGCGCCGCCTCCGCCGCCGCCCGCTGGCGACGCAGCCGATCGTCGTCCAGCTCGAAGAGCAACTGCCCCGCCTCGACCAGCCCGCCTTCCTCGAAATGCACCTGCCTCACACGCCCGGCGATCTCCGGCCGCAGCACCACCTGCTGCGTCGCCTGCAACGTCCCCACCCCGCGGATCACGTCCTCCAGCGTCCGGCTCTCGACCGTCACCAGCTCCACCGGCGCCCGCTGCTCCCTCGCCGGGCCGTCGTTCTCGCCGCCGTCCAGCAGCATCACCAACCCCAGGGCACCGCCGAGCACCACGAGCAGCGCCAGGGCAAGGATCGTGGGCCACCAGCTCGCGCCGGTGCGCTTGGCGGGGTTGCTTTGCACAGCCATCAATGGGAATCCGGTGGCGAGCCACGGCGGGGCGGGCGACCCGCGCCACCACGGCAGGGCAGGTTGGTCTCGTGGTCGATGCCCGCCGCGAGTGGAGCACCGGCAGCGGGATAAGGGATTATACCGAGCAATGCCCGGTCTGGCGCAATGCGGGGCGTTTTTCAAAGTTGACGCCGGGTGCCCCGGGGTTCGGGGCGTCGGGTGCCACTCAACGCCGTGAACTTCGCGTGGCGGCGCTCATCTCGGGTGCCATCTATGAGCAAGCCGTTGTCAAGCGGGCGGCGTGGCGGGGGAGCGGGTTCGGTCCAACCATCTATCCGGCGTCATCCGAAGACGCGCCATATGAATC
>SLDI01000384.1:0-4174 GCA_007125385.1 Phycisphaeraceae bacterium
AGCCTGCTCATCACCGCAACGTGGACCCATCCGATCGCGGCGCGCACTGGCGGCGGGGGGGCTGACACGGTGCAAAGGTGACATTGCCGCGCTTCGCACGGCTTGCCCTTCGGGACAAGCCGTGGCACCCCCGCCTGTCTCCCACCTGTCTCCCCCCTTCGCGCTCATCGCCCCCTTCGCCCCTTCGCGGTTCTCCCCGAGTGGCGCGGGGCGACGCCGCGGTCACCGGTCCTCCGTCTGCAGGTCCTTGTCCCGGTGCTGGAGCTGCGCCTTGAGGCGCGCCAGGATCGAGCTGTGCATCTGGCTCACCCGCGACTCGGACAGGTCCAGCGTCACGCCGATCTCCTTCATCGTCATCTCCTCGTAGTAGTAGAGAATGACGATCAACCGCTCGGCGCGGCTCAGGCCCTTGGTCACCAGGTTCTTCAGATCCCGCTTGGACACGGCCTTGAAGGGATTGGCCTGCTTGGCGTCCTCGAGCACGTCGATCTCGCGCACGTCCTTGTTCGAGTCCGTCTCGAACCACTTGCGCGACAGCGACACCACGCCCGTGGCCCCGGCGTCCTTGCGCACCTTGGCGTACTCGTCCGGCGAGAGCTTCATCTCCCTGGCCAGCTCGTCGTCCGTGGGCGTGCGGCCGAGGCGCATCTCCAGTCGCTTGCGCGCCTGGTCAACCTGGCTGGAGCGCGAGCGGACGAGGCGCGGCACCCAGTCCATCGCCCGCAGCTCGTCGAGGATCGCGCCGCGGATGCGCGGGGCGCAGTAGGTCTCGAACTTCACGCCGCGGTCGCGGTCGAACGCGTCGATCGCGTCCATGAGGCCGAAGATCCCCGCGGACATCAGGTCCTCGACGTCGACCTCGTCGGGCAGCTTGGCGTGGATGCGTTCGGCGTTGTAGCGCACCAGCGGCAGGTAGTGCTCCATGAGCTTGTTGCGAAGCTGCTCGTCGCCGGTCTTGCGGTACTCCTCCCACACTTCCTCGACGGAGGCCTGCTGCGTGGCGGTGGCGGATTGAGCCGGTTGTCGGTATCTGGCCATCGTCTGCTCCTTGACTTAGCTGACCAACCGCCGGGCCTCGGCGGTTCCCGTCAGCGCAGCTCAGGACGCCGCGGCCGGGGCCGGGTCCTGATCCTGACGCTGCCCGTCGGAGTCCGCTTCCTGCTGCTCCGGCTCGGGCTGGGGGATGGGGTTCGCGTGCTTGTGACGTTCGACGTGCAGCGCGACGACGCGCTGGGCGATGCTGCCGATCAGCAGCCCGATGAACCAGGCGGCGATCATCACCAACGTGGCGCGCCAGAGTATGGTCGTGGCCGCGTTGCCGACGTAGATACCCGCCAGCGCCGCGGCGGCGAAGCTGGTGAGCGCGAAGCTGGCTGCAATGACGCGGGCGGGAATGGCGAGCACTCCTTTGCTCGAAACGAATCTGGCGTGCACGAGCCACACTCCGTTGGGTGCACGCGGCCCATTCTAAAGCCCGGGGAGCTTCCTGGGAAGGGCCCGGGGCATCTGGGGAAAAAATTTTCAAGTTTCTCGCCCAGGCCCGTACCGGGGCGCACCGCAGCAGATGTGCCCCGGGCAAACGCGCCGCCGGCGCATCGGCCGCTGGCGTTGCGGTTTGTCCGTGTCACTGCGGCCTTGCCTTGCAAGGCGGGTGGGACGCGTGCCACACAGCATCCCGACAGCGTGCCGTGTGCTTCGGCCCTGCACGGCACAAAACAGCCTTCGGCCGGCTCACAAATGTTCCTGGCGGCGCAGAAAAAGACCCGCCGGGCATGCGCCGGGCGGGCCGTAGGGGGTCGTCTTTTGGTTGGAGCTGCGGAGTGGGCAACCCCGTCGAGCTGAACTACCGCAGCTCGCTCCTGAGACAACGACTACAACAACAGGAAGATTCCACTGGATCACCTCCTTCTTCAAAGGACCGTTCCAGCCGTCGCCGGCCCGGGCCGGTGTTGCGCCGGTCCCGGCTGCGCGGCCGCCGGAGAATTACCGCCCCATAACGTCTTACGGGGCCCAGCGCCCACGGCGTCGCCGCGGTCGGCCGGCGTTGGCTCCAGGCGGTGCGACGGGGTTTTCCCGCCGGCCGTCTCCTCTCGCCTCGCCGGCATGTTCATTATCGGCTTCATGAGCGGCCGGTCAACCAGATTTTGCCACTTCCTGCGTCAAACCGCTGGCCCCGGATTGCTCCCCTGCTTGACACAGCCCCGGCCAGCGATCACACTAACCCTCGCGTTCACAAGGAGGTGAACATGACGCACGCCATGGATGATCCCGTAACCTCCCACCCCGAGGCCGGCCCGGCCCCCTCAACCGCCACCACCACCGCCACCCCCGGCAGCGCCGCCGCCGCGCCCCTGCACCGCCAGCGCATGCTCGAGGTCACCGACACGTGCCTGCGGCAGTTCGGCTACGACGGGGCGACCATCCGCCGCATCGCCGCACGCCTGGGCTGCGCGGTGGGCTCGATCTACCGCTTCTTCCCCGACAAGCGGGCGCTGATGCACGCCGTGACGCAGCAGTGCTTCGAGCCCGTCGCCGAACGCGTCGAAGCCGGCGAGCCCGTCGACGCCACCGCGCGCCACTATCTCCAGGCCGCCGCCGAGGCGCCGCATCACTATCGCCTGATGTTCTGGCTCTCCGCGCCGGGCCCGCACGGCGAGCCGACGCTGCCCGGCGTCATCGGCCGCATCCTCGAAGGCTGGGCCACCCAGCTCGGCGACGCCGCCGCCCGACGCTTCTGGAGCCAGCTCCACGGCAGCCTCATGCTCGGCCGCGACGGCGACGAGACACTCCGTACGCTGCTCGACGAGATCAAGTCAAGCAACGCCCACGCCGGCGCGAGCAACGGCGCCGCCGACACATCCCGGCAAGGCTGGCATCGCGACACCGACGACGACGTGACGCTGCTGTAGGTTTCGCCGTTGCGCGACGGGTCGGGTCTGCCGATCGTCACCGACGCAATGCGCGGGCGGGAGCGCCGCGCGCCACGGCGACGTGGCGTCGCGTGGCCTACCGCGGCTCGCGCACCATCGGCCTCATCTCGCGCGGGCTGCGCGGCTGGCGATAGCCCGGCGGCTGGACCTCGAACGCCAACTCCTCGAGCAGCGCCCGGCCCTGCTCCGTCTGACGGAAACGCTCGCCCACCTCCGCATGCGTGCGCTCGCCGCCGGCCGCCTTGTCCAGATACACGAAGCGCCCATACACCCAGCCCCGCGCCGCCGGCCCCCCCTGCCACGGGTGCGTCGCGCTGTCCAGCCGCGCCTCGCGACGCGCCCCGCGGAAGATGTACTCGGCCAGGTGATCGCTGAACACCGCCAGGGGCGTGGCGATGTAGCTGCCCGACTGCGGGCCGTCCGAGCCGTCGACGCGGCTGAACTGCGGATCATCCAGGCTCCCGTTCCAGGCATGATGCAACTGCGTGTTGAGAAACCGCTGCATGTCCGTCTCGTCGAACACGACCCCGTGGTGATACAGCTCCACCGCCAGCGCCACGCTCGAGCCGTAGTACCCCGCCCGGTGCTCGGCCCCGATCCAGTGCTTCCACCGGTTGTCGTCCTCCGGGTGAATGTCCCATTCGCCGGCCGGCGTCCAGTACGTCCACGTGTAATGGTCGTTGGGCATTGTCAGGGTGCGCTTGAAGAACGTGCCGATGCGCACCGCCTGCTCCATGTATTCATGCTCGCCCGTGACGCGGTACAGCGCCAGCAGCCCCGTCACCGCGTCCTCCAGCTTGTTGATCGGCTGCGTCAGGTGCCCCTTGGTCGGCGCCAGGTCCGCATGCGTGCGGTAGATCGCCCCGCGCTCGCCCAGCTCCACGTAGTTGCCCCGCTCGATCCACTTGCGCACCAGGTGGTTCCGCGCCAGGTCGAGGTAGCGCTCACGCTCGTCGGCGTAGCGCTCGGCCAGGGCGTCGTCGGCGTCGATGAACTCGACGAAGCGCGCCAGCAGCCCCGCCGCCACGAAGCTGTTGATGTGCACGTCCACGTGCCGGTCCGGATGGTCCGGGTGCTGGAACGTGCCCAGCGCCGGGCCGAACCACCCCAGGTACCCGTCCGGGCCCTCGGTCAGCACGGCTTCGAGGTTGGCGAACGCTTCGACGAAGCGGTCCAGGTACTGCCGCTCGCCGGTGATCTCGTAGGCGACCAGGGGCATCTCCAGATACGGCAGCACCTGCCAG
>SLDI01000738.1:0-4167 GCA_007125385.1 Phycisphaeraceae bacterium
GGCCGCGCAGCCCCATGAGCCCGCCGGCCCGGCCGCCGAAATCGCGCGGCCACCAGGCGGCGACGCGCGCGGCGGAGATGTCGCCGCCGGCGAGCAGCGGCTGGGCCATGTCGTGGCCGAACCGCGACAGGCCGGGCACGTCGGCGCGGATGCGCTCCAGGTGCCGGGCGACTTCATCGAGATAACGCTGCGCAGGGCTCTGCACGTCGGTGGCGGCGGCGGTGGACATCGGGGGAAAGCTCGGCGGTTGGGGGGGAGGCAGTTCAGAATTCAGAATTCAGAATGCAGAATGCAGAATTCAGAGTGCGGAGCGGCGGGGCCGGTTTCTGCATTCTGCATTCAGCATTGTGCATCTTCCGTTCACAGTTCCTTGACGCGGGGACGGTAGCGCTCCAGCAGTTTGGCGTTGAACTCGTCGCCGCCGGGCAGGTTGGCGCTGCGGAAGATCGGCGGCTCCAGGCCGCGCTCCTGCATGGCGACGACGGCCTCCATGACCATGCGGTGAGCGATGAACGCGTCGATCATGGTTGACGTCGGGGCGATGGGCACGTCGAAGCCCTCGACGTGGAAATCGGCGTCGCCGAAGGGGTTCTCGTCGTCGATCTTCAGGTCGGCGTATTCGAACAGGTGCTTCTTGTTCGGGTGGCGGATGTGGTGGTCCTTGGGCAGCTTCGCCGGCCAGTCGCTGGAAGAGACGGCGATGATCTTGGCGCCGCGCTTTTTGGCTTCGTCGGCGGCGTCGATGGTGGTGGGGTTCATGCCGATGTTGTGGAAGATGATCAGCAGATCGCCTTCGGAGACCTGGTAGTAGCGGATCAGGCAGTTGGCGTAGCCGGTGGTCCGCTCGACCTCGAGGTATTTGAGCGCCTGGCAGACGGGGGAGATGTCGTGGCCCATGATGGGGTTGACCATGGCCAGGCCGCCGGCGCGGAAGAACATCTCGTAGATCATCAGACAAGTGTGTCCGCCGCCGGCGTAGACGTGGAGGAGGCGGTCCTGGGCATAGGCGTCGGCGATCATTTCGCCGGCCTTGCGGAAGTTGTCGGCCTGGTTCTGCTCGACGGACTGGAGCTTGCTCTGGACGTTGTCGAGGTAGTGTCGACCGCGCTCGCTGCTGGACGTGGCCATGTGCGAATCTCTCCCGTGCTGGCGGCGTGAACATCCGCTATTATGCCGGGCTTGGCAGCGGGGGGCAAACCAGGGCCAGGGCCGCACGGGGCGGCCGGCCGGCGGTGCGTCGACGGAGCCTGAGGTGACATGAGCTTTCGAGCCCTGTTGATCGGCTTCGTCCTGGGCGTGGGGATCGCCGCGTTCACGCTCTTCTCCGACGTGGTGATCGCGCAGAGCTACATCATCAGCCACCACCTGCCGATCGCGGTGTTCGGGGTGGTGGTGGCGCTGCTGCTGCTGGCGAATCCGCTGCTGCACGCCGTGGGGCGCCGCCTGCCGCTGCGCAGCGGCGAGATCGCGGTGATCACGGCCCTGGGGCTGACGGTGTGCGGCTGGCCGAGCTTTGGCTACTACTTCGGGTTCATCCCGAACGTGGCGACGCCGATCCACTGGCTGGGCAGCCAGAGCGCGTGGCAGGAGCACCACGTGATGAGCTACGTGCCCGGCGCCAGCCGCGAGCTGGGGCGCGGGCACGTGGTGGACTGGCGGCCGGTGGCGTCGCGCATCGTCCGCGCCGGGCAGCGGCCGGCGGAGCGGCCGATCGACGACCCCGCCGACGCGGTCGCGGCGCAGGTGTGGAGCCAGATGCTGGTCTCCCATCGCGTCACGTTCGAGCGCTTCATCGAGGCCGGCGGCGAGGCGCGCGACGAGCGGCGCGACCTGACGCGTGGGCTGAACCAGGTGATCAACGAAGGCTGGCTGGCGCCGCCGGCGGCGCTGGACACCGGCGACTGGCCGGGCGAGGTGCGCGCGTTGCTCGACGAGGCCGAGCGGCGCGAGCTGGATGAGTACGAGCGGGCGCGGGTCAATCGCTGGGTGCTGGTCAGCGCGTTTCCCGAGCAGGTGCTGGCCCCGCCGGCGGGCGGGCAGGTGCTGATCGCCGGCAGCGATCGTGCCCGGCAGGCGGCGGAGCTGGCGACCGTGGGGCGCGGCGCGGCGGACGGCGAGCCGATCCTCGAGGCGGTGGACTGGCACACGTGGTGGCCGACGCTGCGGATATGGGTGACGCTGGGGCTGCTGATGGCGCTGGCGTGCCTGTTCCTGGCGCTGGTGGTGCATCCGCAGTGGTCGCGGCGTGAGCTGCTGACCTATCCGCTGGCGCAGTTCGTCGCCGAGCTGGCGCGGCGCGACGAGGGGCGGGCCCTGCCGGCGATCGCGTACACGGGGCTGTTCTGGGCGGGGCTGCTCGTGGCGGTGTCGATCCACGGGCTCAACGGGCTGAACACGTGGCTGCCGGACTGGCCCTTGCCGAACGTGCCGCGCAACCTGGACTTCAGCGCGATGGCGACGCTGTTTCCCAACGCCAGCCGGGTGCACGGGGCGCACATGGTCTTCAGCCCGACGCTGCACCTGGCGGTGATCGCCTTCGCGTTCTTTCTGAACACGAAGATTTCGTTTTCCGTGGGCATCGCGTTTCCGCTGTACATGGCCTTCGGCGCGTTGCTGATCTCCCAGGGCATCGCGGTGGATCGCGCCTACCTCGAGCCGACGCGCACGCACCTGATGCGCTTCGGCGCCTACGCGGCGATGGGCCTGATGATCATCTACATCGGCCGGCGCTACTACAGCCAGGTGGCGGGGCGGATGCTGGGACTGAGCGTCGGGGGGGAGCAGGTGCCGGGCTACGCGGTGTGGTCGGCGCGGGCGATGGTCCTGTGCTGCGCGCTGTCGGTGCTGGTGCTGACTTGGGCGGGGCTGGACTGGGTGCTCTCGAGCATCCTGGTGGCGATACTGATGCTGCTGTTTCTGATCCTGACGCGCATCGTCTGCGAGACGGGGATGTTCTTCGTGCAGACGTCGATCGCGCCGGTGGCGGTGCTGGTGGCGCTGTTCGGGGTCGAGGCGATCGGGCCCACGTCGTTCGTGCTGCTGGCGCTGGCGAGCATCATGATCATCGGCGATCCGCGCACGACGTGGATGCCCTACTTCGCGACGGCCTTGCAGGTGTTCGACCGCTCCGACGCGGCGCGGCGCGGGGCGCTGGGGCGGCTGAGCTGGCCGATGATGGCGATGGTCGTGGCCGGCTGCGTGGTGGGCGGGGCGGCGACGTTCGCGATCATCAACCAGTACGGGGCGCTGAACACGGTGGGGCTGTGGGCGGCGGAGATGCTGCCGTCGATGCCCTACGACGGGCTGCAGCGCGCGCTGGCGGAGATGGACGCCCGCGGCACGCTGGTCGAGTCGACGGTGCACGACGGGCTGACAAGCCTGTGGGGCATTCGCCTGGCGCGGGAGCACTACCTGTGGATCGGCGTGGGCATGCTGCTGCTGGGGGGCACGGCGTGGGCGCGGCTGCGCTTCGCCTGGTGGCCACTGCACCCGGTGGTGTTCCTGATCTGGGGCACGATGCCGTCGTTCCGCCTGGCGGTGTCGTTCCTGGTCGGCTGGGCGATCAAGGCGGCGGTGACGCAGGTCGGCGGGGCGCGGGCCTACCACCGGGTGCTGCCGCTGATGGTCGGCGTGATCGCCGGCGAACTGCTCGTGGCGCTGTTCTGGATCAGCTTCGGCACCGGGTACTACTTCTGGCACGAGGGCGAGGCCAGGCCCGAGAGCATCCGCCTGGGGCCTTGAGGTCTCACCAGGCGAGAGCTCCCGCGCCGGCGTTTATCCGCGTCGGCGGGGCGGTTACACTCACCGGTGCATCGATCCTCCCGCTCATAAGGATGCCTGCCATGATTGGACAGATGCGATTTCCCGCCGTGGTGATGGTGGCGGTGCTTGCGATGTTGACGCCGCCGGCCCTGGCGCAGGACGGCCTGGGTGAGCCGGACGACGTGGATCGCCAGATCCTGGACGGCTTTCTCGAGCAGACGCGGCAGGTGCCGCAGCGCGTCAGCACCGCTCGCGTGCGCCAGCTCGTCGGCGAGGCGGCGGAGAACCTTCGCTGGCAGGTGCTGCCGTATCTGGAGATGCCCCTGGTGGCCTACGAGATCACGGGCGAGCGGCAGTACCTGGACCTCTTCGTCGAAGCGTTCGCCAACCTCGAAGCCGTGCTGA
>SLDI01000010.1:0-4158 GCA_007125385.1 Phycisphaeraceae bacterium
CGGCGCTGACCTGCTCCGCCAGCACGCCGGCCGCATCCGCGACCCGAGCGCTGGCGTCGGCCAGGCGACGCGACTCCGCGGCCGCCTCGCGGTCGTACCGCTCCGCCTG
This sequence comes from Phycisphaeraceae bacterium, assembly GCA_007125385.1. Classification (GTDB taxonomy): domain Bacteria; phylum Planctomycetota; class Phycisphaerae; order Phycisphaerales; family Phycisphaeraceae; genus SKPT01. The sequence goes on from SLDI01000010.1 coordinate 110, forward strand.
CTTGCAATCCGCACGCAGCGCGATGATCCGCTCATGCCGCGGCTCGTCCTCGGGCAGGTCGTCCGCCGCCAGCTTCGTCTGCGCCTCCTCCAGCCGCTGGCGCTGCCGATCGCGCCCCTGCTCCAGCTCGCGGCGCTGCGCCCGGATCGCCTGCGCCTGCTCCAGCTCGTCGCCACGCAACTGCCCCAAGGCCTCGGGCAGCGCCGCGAGCTTCGCCTCGAGCTCGGCGCACGCATCGTGCTCCTGCCGATACTTGATCGCCTCCTCCAGCACCGCCAGCTCGCGACGCGCCGCCTCGGCCTGGTCGATGCGACGCTCAAGCGCCTCGCGCCCGCGGTCCAGCTCGATCAGCTCCCGCTGCCTGGCCCGGGCGGCGTCGACGGCCTGGTTGGCCTCGCTCAGCCGCGTGCGCATGCTCGCCCGCCCCGCCACCGTCTCGCCCAGCCCCAACCGCTTGCGCGCCGCCTCCAGGTCCAGCCCGCCGCGCATCAGCAGCGCCACCTGCTCGGCGATGTCGTCCGCCCGCTCCTCCCGCTGCAGCAGTTGCGCCAGCGAGATCGTGTAGCACCGCCGCCGCGCCGCCGGCCCCGGCGCCGGGCCCTCCTCGCACGCCGCACCGTCGCGCCACCAGCGCACCCGCCCGGCCTCGACCAGCACCCCCCACGCCCGGCCCGCCAGCTCGAAGCGCCCGCGCAGCCACGGCCGGTCCAGCTCCGACGCCCCGGGCCAGATCAGCTCCAGCATCGCCCGGGCCGTGGTCGTCTTGCCCGCCCCGTTGGGCCCGTGCAGCAGATTCACACCCCGGCACAGGCCCTCGACCACCAGCGCGCCTTCACCCCCGATGCCCAGCGCCCGGTCGATGCGGATCGAGTTGAACACCAGCGCCTGCGTCATCGCCCAGCCTCGGCCTGCGCGTGCAGATCGTTCAGCAGCCGCCACGCCTCGTGCCGCAGATACGCCCGCGCCAGCGCGTCGTCGAGCGGCGGCTCGTCCGGCAGGCCCGAGTAGTAGCTGCCGTGACGCGTCAGACGGATCCGCTGCCGCGCCGGCTGCACCAGCTCCCGCGGCCCCTGGCCCTGCTCCAGCGCCACCAGCAGCCGCGCCACCGCTCCCAGCGGCGAGTCGTCCGCGCTGCACCGCTCGAGGTCAATCGCCGGCTCGAGCTGATTGTCCACCCGGTCGATATACAGCGTCACGTCCGCGCCGACGCGCTCGTCCCACTGCTCGGCGAAGCGCGCCAGCACCGCCTCGGCGTGCTCGTACGCCGCCGTGCGCCCCGTCAACCGCACACGCAGCGACAGGCAGTGCAGCCGCTGGCCCGATTCCTCCGCCAACCGCTCGCCCTCGTCGCGGATCCGCTGACGCAGCAGCGTCTCCAGCTCATCCTCCGTCGTCGCCGCCTCGGCAGTCAGCTCGAGCTGCTCGTAGCGCACGCTCGACAGCGGCACCAGCCGCGGCGCGGCCACCCGGCCGCGAGCCACCTCCACCACCCACGCCCCGTGCACGCCCGCCTCGCCGGGGTCCATCGCCTGCGGTGAGCCGGGGTAGAGAATGAACGGCGACGCCTCGTCGTCGTGCCCCGGCCGGTGGATGTGCCCCAGCAGCCAGCCGGCGACCGGCCGCTCGCGCAGGCGGTGGCGCGACAGCGGCGCGTACCGGCTGCCCGGCGCGTCCAGATCGCCGTGGACCATCACCAGCGTCGGGGCGTCCGGCGCCGGCTCGAGCTCGTAGCTCGCGACCGGGTCCCGGTCGACCACGGGCCCCGGGTAGGACCAGCCGTCCAGGTGCACCGCCGCGCCGTCGCGCTGAAGCCGGACGCGCTGCCATCGCCCGCCGCGCCCCAGCACGCACAATTGATCCTCGCCCAGCTCGTCGGCGACGCGGGGCAGGACGTCGTGGTCGTGGTTGCCGGTGACGGCGAAGACGGCCACGCCCGCCTCGGCCAGGCGCTCGACGCCGCGCTGAAGCGGCCCGGCCGACTCGAAGTACTTGTTCGACTCGTCCACCACGTCGCCGGTCAGGCACACGGCCGCGGCCCGCTCGGCGATGGCCAGCTCGACGATCGCCTGCCAGGCCGCGACCGTCCGCCGCCGGTCCGCCGGCAGGGCCTGGCCCGCGGCCGACGACGCCCGTCCGATGTGAATGTCCCCGGCAACGACGAGCTTCATGGCGGCGCCCTGCTCAAACCCGGCTCAACGGCCGCCGAGTATACCCGCACAAGGAGTCCGGAGCGGACACAGGGTAAACAGATCGATTATACTCTTGTTTGGCGGGCGGCGGCAGACGTGGGAGCGGTGCGATGACCGGCCTCGAGCGCTACAGGGCCATGCTCGCCGGGCAGACCGTCGATCTGCCGCCGCGCATCCCCATCCTCATGCGCTTCGCCGCCCAGCACGTGGGCGCCTCCTACGCCGACTTCTGCACCGACTGGCGCGTCAAGAGCCAGGCCAACATCCGCTGCGCCGAGGCGTTCGGCCTGGACCTGGTGGGCGTCATGTCCGACCCGTTCACCGAGGCCGCCGACTGCGGCGCCGAGATCCGCTTCCACGACGACGACACCCCCGAGCCCGTCCGCCTGCCGCTGGAGCACACCAAAGACCTGTCGGTCCTGCCGCCCGCCCAGCCGACAAGCTCGCCGCGGATGAGCAATACGCTGGCCACGCTCCGCGCCTACGCCGAGCGCGTCGGCGGGCGCTACACGATCCTCGGCTGGGTCGAGGGCCCGCTGGCCGAGGCGGCGGACCTGCGCGGCGTGACCCAGGTGCTGATGGACCTCTACGACGACCCGGGCTTCCTCGGCGAGTTGATGGACACGTGCGTGGACCGGGCCATCGCCTTCGCCCGCGCCCAGATCCAGGCCGGCGCCGACACCATCGGCGTCGGCGATGCGCTCGCCTCGCAGATCTCGCGCCAGCAGTACGAGCGCCACGTCCTGCCACGCGAGCATCGGCTGGTGGACGCGCTGCGCGGGATGGGCGCGATCGTGCGCCTGCACATCTGCGGCGACATCACCCACCTGCTGCCGGCCATCGCCGCGCTGCCGCTGGACATCCTCGACGTGGACTGGATGGTCCCGATCCAGCGCGTGCGCGCCGTGATGCCGCCCGGCGTCGCCCTGGGCTGCAACGTCGACCCCGTGGCGGTGGTGCTGCGCGGCTCGCCGACGTCGATCCGCGCGGCCGTGCGGGCCTGCTATGAGCGCGTGGGCGATCCATTCCTGGTCGGCGCCGGGTGCGAGATCCCCCCGGGCACGCCGCCGGCGAACCTGCTCGCCCTGTGCCAGCCGATCACGCCCGCGGGCGGCTGATCCAATCGCCGCAGCCCCGGCATGACGCCGGCGTGCCAGGCCGACCGCGAATCGCGCGCGACTGGCCCTTGCGTGCTCCGTGATGAACCATTTGCGCTGCGGCGATCGCCACCGCGCATCCGCCCACCGATGCGCGCCGCTCGCGCCATTTCGCCTCTCATCCAACAACGTCCGCACCCCATGGGGCAAAGCCCCATGGCGCTGCTCATCATGCACGAAGGCGCGTCGATCGCAGGCTAACCTTTCGCCATGAACCGATTGAGACATGCCATCGCGCGGTGTCACGGTTTCTCTCGCGTCGCGGCGCGCAGCGCCTGACGGCGCTTTGCCCAAGCGGCATAGGCATCACATGTTCCTTCGGTTGACGAAGCCTCCACGCCGGCGGCCCGCGGGCATCTAAAGCGGCGATACCGCCTGCCCGATCGCGTCTGGTGAAGCATCGCCGCGCGCCTCTTTGGCCTGTTGCGGCGACCGCCATTTTCACCGCGTCCGCGTCCCATATGGATCCGGGAATACCCGGCAGGTGCCACCGGCAATCCGTACTCACGCGGCCGCATCGAAGGAGCGAGACGTGATCACCACGCCGCAGACGACCACCGACAGCCTCGTGCTGTTTCGCAACAGCCAGAATGAGCCCGGCCGCGGCACGCTCGTGCGCCTGTCACGCAACATGGCCGTCTTCGAGGTCTACAACCCCTACTCCATCGTCCAGCTCAGCGAGGTGCTCGGCGACCTCCAGATC
>SLDI01000284.1:0-4156 GCA_007125385.1 Phycisphaeraceae bacterium
CTCGCACACCTCGCCGTCGCTGAGGCGGGAGGCGAAGAGGATCTTGTCCTCGTCGCTCTCACCGCTGTGGCGACGCGCCTGGCCGTTGAGCTTCGCCGGGCCCACCAGCTCGCACCACGCCCGGCCCTGCACGTTGCGCAGCAGCGTGTTGACGCTCTCGGCGAGCTGTCCGTCCACGCCCACGCGCAGCCCGGGAAGCCGCAGCGAAACAATCTGACCCGCCTGGTGCAGCTCCAGCATCACGTCCGCGGCCGGCATGTCCGGCAGCGGCGTCGCCTGACGCAGCAGCTCATGAAGCTTGCGGAACTCGCCGTTGAACGTCGAGCCCGACTCCGCGGGCGAGGGGTCGTGCACCACCACCTTCACCGCCTGCGTCAACTGCTGCGCGGCCGCGGCGATCGGCACGACGCGGTCGACGACGATGCTCGGCTCCTCGCGCCGGCGATCCACCTTGCCCGCGAGAAACACCACGCGGTCGGCCTCGAGATGGGTGTAGGTGCTGGCGTACGTGTCGGCGAACACGACCGCCTCGATCGACTCGTGCCCGTCGTCGAGCGTCAGCATCGCCATCTTCGCCCCCGCCGATCGCCCCTTTTTCACGAGCGTCGGCCGCACGCGCGTGAGCATGCCGCCGAGGACGACCTGCACGTCCGCGGCCAGCGTCTTGGCCTCGGCGATGGTGCAAGTCGTGTAGCGCTCGAGCGTGGCGCGATGCTCGTTCAGCGGATGGCTGGACACGTAAAAGCCCAGCACGTCCTTCTCGTACTTCAGCGCCTCGGTCGTCGACCACGGCGCGATGTCAGGCAGCGGTGGCTCGGCGACTTCCGCGGCCGCGGCATCCTCCCCGCCGCCGAGCATCTCGGCGAAGAAGTTCATCTGCCCCGACGCCCGGTCGCTCGCCGCCCGTTGGCCGGCCTGGATCGCGGCATCCAGCGCCTCGATCATCGCGGCGCGTTGATCCAGGCCATGCACCTCGTCGAACGCGCCGCACTTGATCAGGGCGTCGATGGTGGCGCGGTTGACGGCCCCGGGCGGCACACGCTCGCAGAAGTCGTAGAGGCCCTTGTAGGGCCCGTTCTTGTCGCGCTCGTCCAGGATCACGCGGATCGCCTTCTCGCCCACACCCTTGACGGCGCTCAGGCCGAAGCGGATGTGCCCGCTCGAAGCGTTGCGCGGCTCGTTTTCGTCGTAGACCACGGCGAAGCCGATGTCGGAGAGGTTGATGTCCGGCGGCTTGACCTCGATGCCGCGCTGCCCGTCGGGCAGCAGCACGTGCTTGGACGCGTCGATGTATTCGACGACCTTGTCTGTGCTCACCGATTCGTAGGTGAGCAGCGCGGCCATGTAGTGCAGGGGGAAGTAGGTCTTGAGGTAGGCGGTCTGGTAGGCGACGATCGCGTAGCCGGTGGAGTGCGACTTGTTGAACCCGTAGCCGGCGAACTTGAGGATGAGGTCGAAGAGCTCCTCGGCCTGCTGCCTGCTGAGGCCCTTCTGCTGCGCGTGCTCGACGAACACCGGGCGGTTCTCGTCGATGACGTCCTTCTTCTTCTTGCTGATGGCCTTGATGAGCGTGTAGGCCTGGCGCAGGGGGATGTCGCCCAGCTCGTGGACGATCTGCATCACCTGCTCCTGGTAGACCATGATGCCGTAGGTCTCGCTCGTGAGCCTGTCGACGATGGGGTGGACGCTGGGCACCTGCTCGCGGCCGTGCTTGCGGCTGTTGTAGTTGGGGATCAGCTCCATCGGGCCCGGGCGATAGAGGGCGTTGGCGGCGATGAGATCTTCGAAGCGGTCGGGGCGCATGGCCATGAGCAGGTTGCGCATGCCGCCGGATTCAAACTGGAAGATGCCCGCCGTCTCCCCGCGCTGGAACAGGCCCAGCACCCTGGGGTCGTCGTAGGTCAGGCGCTCCAGGTCCAGCGGGTCTTCGTCGTCGGCGGCGCCCACGCCCTGGCGGATGGTGGCGGGGTCAAGCGTGTCGCGGATGAGTGTCTTGGCGCGTTCGATGATCGAGAGCGTGCGCAGGCCGAGGAAGTCCATCTTCAGCAGCCCGACTTTTTCGCACGTGGGCCCGTCCCACTGCGTGACGAGCTGCTCGGTGCCGGGCGGCTGGTAGAGCGGGACGATGTTGTCCAGCGGCTGGGTGGCCATGACGACGGCCGCGGCGTGGATGCCCGCGTGCCGCGCCAGGCCTTCGAGCCGGCGGGCCATGTCGATCATCTCGCGATGCTGGTCGCTGGCCTCGTAGAGGGCTTTGAGGTCCGGCTCCTGGTCGAGCGCCTGGTCGATCGTCACGCCCAGGCCGTCGCCCACGAGCTTGCAGACCTTGTCGACGTCGGCGAGCGGCACGTTGAGCACCCGGCCGACGTCGCGGATCGCGGCCCTGGCCTTGAGGACGTTGAAGGTGATGATCTGCGCGACGTAGCCGTACTTTTGCCGGACGTATTCGAGGATCTCCGCCCGGCCGTCCTGGCAAATGTCGATGTCGATGTCGGGGTATTCGGCGCGGTCGGGGTCGGTGAAGCGTTCGAACAGCAGGCCGTACTTGACCGGGCAGGCGTTGGACAGGCCCAGCACGTAGCCGACCATGGTGCCCACGCCCGAGCCGCGGGCGTTGACGGGGATGCCGCGTCGGCGGGCCTCGTTGCAGAAGTCCCAGACGATGAGGAAGTAGGCGCTGATGAGCTTGTCGGCAAGGACGTTGAGCTCGCGGTCGAGGCGATCGCGATGTTCCTGCGTGATGCCGTCGCGGCCGTAGCGCCAGATGAGTCCCGCCTCGCACAGGTCACGCAGCGCGGCGTCGCACGCCTGCTTGAGGTCCTCGGCGGTAAGGTCGGCGTCGGCGTGCTCGTCGAACGGCACGAGCTTGTACTGCGAGCAATAGTACGTATACCATTCGGTTGACCCGACAGGCGCATCGCCGAGGCTAGTGTCCTTCATTGCCGGCACCTCGCCGGCGCTTACAGCTTCCTTGACGATCTTCACCACTGGGGCGTGGTTGGCGCTGAAGTCCAGCTCCAGCTCGCACATCTCCGCGATGCGCAGCGTGTTCTCGCAGGCGATGCGCCACCGGGCGTCGTCCATCGCGCCGTACATCTGGCCCGAGTCCTTGAGGTAGAGCTCGGTGGGGTACTTCATCCGGTTCTCGTCGGAGACGAGCTTGCCGGTGCTGATGCAGCACAGCGCATCATGCGGGGCGTGGTCGCCGGCCAGCAGAAAGTGCACGTCGTTGGTAGCCACCGCGCCGATGCCCAGTTCGTCGGCCAGGTCCATGAGCGCGGGGTTGACGCGGTCCTGCTCGGGGATGTGCTTCTGGAGCTCGATGAAGAAGCGCTCGGGGCCGAAGATGTCGAGGTAGGTCTCGGCAAGCTGGCGTGCGGTCTTGCGGTCGTCCTTCATCAGCGCGTTGGGGATTTCGCCGCCGAGGCACGCGCTGGTGCAGACGAGGCCTTCGCTGTGGGCCTTGAGCACTTCCTTGTCAATGCGTGGCTTGTAGTAGAAGCCTTCGGTGTAGGCGATGGAGCCGAGCTTGAGCAGGTTGCGGTAGCCGGCGTGGTTCTGCGCGAGCAGCAGCAGGTGGTAGCCGCCGTCCTTGACGCCGGTGGACGTGCGGTCGCGTCGGTCGCCGGGGGCCATGTAGGCCTCGATGCCGACGATGGGCTTGACGCCGGCGTCGTGGGCTTTGGTGTAGAAGTCGACGGCCCCGAAGAGGCAGCCGTGGTCGGTCAGGGCGATGGCGGGCTGGTCGAGCTCGCGTGCCCGGCTGACGAGGTCGCCCATGCGGCAGGCGCCGTCGAGCAGCGAGTACATGCTGTGCACGTGCAGGTGAACGAAGGGCTTGGGCTGAGGGTCCATCCTTGGCGCCTCGCGTATGCGGTGATGATGAGTGTGCGGCCGGGTGTCAATCTAACGCATGGGGCGCGGCGTTGTCGAGATGCGGCGCAAGCGACAGGGGTGTCGGCAAGTCTGTGGATTGGCGCGGCGGGCCACGATGGCGCGAAGGGCAGGCTGACCGGTTCCGGCCCCCCTCCCTCCGGGAGGGGTTGGGGGAGGGCGTCCCCTGCCACCGGGCGGCTGCATCATGCCCCGCGGTCAACTGCAACGCGCTCCACAGGAACGATCATGCAAGGCGGTCGGAGACACCCTCCCCCAGCCC
>SLDI01000580.1:0-4146 GCA_007125385.1 Phycisphaeraceae bacterium
CGACGGTAACGCGGGGGGGTGGGCGTGCTCATGGGGTTCATGATACGCCGGCGCGGCCGGCGCTGTAAATGGGGCGAAGGGTGGGGATGCCCCGGGGTTGAGCGCGGCGGAGGCAGAGGCGATACTCCGGCCCTGACTCGCGAGCCCTGGAGAGGCGCTGATGTCTATTCGAGCGGTGGTGATGGGCCTGGCGCTCGGGCTCTTTCTCGCCTCGGCGGCGTACTTCAACGACAACGTCATCGGGCAGACGATGCTGATGGGGCATCATCTGCCGCAGGCGCTGTTCGGTGTGGTGTGCGTGCTGCTGTTCGCCGTCAACCCGCTGGTGCGCATCATCGGGCCGCGCGCGCCGCTGTCGGCGCCGGAGGTGGCGGTGATGACGGCGATCGCGCTGGCGGCGTGCGGCTGGCCGAACCACAGCTTCTACCGCAGCTTCGCCAGCATCGTGACGCTGCCGGGCTACTGGGTGCAGAACCAGCCGCAGTGGGTTGAGGCCGACGTGATGAGCTTCGTGCCCGGGGGCTCGGGGAAGCTGGCGCGTGAGCACATCCTCGATCCGCCGGCGCTGGCGGCGGCGATCGTCGAGGCGGCCGAGGCTCAGGGCCTGGAGGACGGCCCGGGCACTGGCGGACAAGCCGCCGGTGGCACGGGTGAATCCGATCTGCCGCGCACCGATGAGGGGCTGGACAGGGCCGGCCCGGCCCGGGCGCCGCCGGACCCGGCGGTGCTGGCGCGGCTGTGGGCGCTGATGCAGACGCAGGAGGACCGTCGGCAGACGCGTCGTCTGGCCGCGGGCGAGGAGCGCGACCCGCGTTACTTCACGGCGGCGCTCAACGGCGTGCTGGCGAACCGTGAGCTTTACGATGGCCAGGCCTTCGCCGCCGTGGACGTGCCTCCGGGCCTGCGGCGGCGTCTCGAGCGCGTGCAGGCTGGCGAGCTGACGGAGTTCCAGGCGGTGCGGGCCAACCGGGCGCTGCTGGCGGCGGCGTTGCCGGGGCAGATCATGCGGGCGCCGGCGGGCGAGGGGGTGCTCTTCGCCGGGGGGGATCCGGAGCACCCGACGCTGGACGTGATGCTCACCGGCCGCGAGACCGAGGAGCTGACCCCGCCGGGCGAGATCGACTGGCAGAGCTGGTGGCCGACGCTGCGGTTGTGGGGCCTGGTGGCGATCGGGATGGGTCTGGCGGCGCTGTGCCTGGCGCTGATCGTGCATCCGCAGTGGTCGCGGCGGGAGATGCTGCCCTACCCGATCGCGCGTTTCGTGCAGGAGGTCAGCCGCAGCGACACGGGCGGGTGGCTGCCGGACGTGGCGCGGCGCAAGGGGTTCTGGATCGCCGCGGGCGTGATCGCCGGCGTCCACACCATCAACGGGGCGCAGGTGCTGTTTGACTGGATGCCGCCGAGCCTGGAGATCCCGACGCGGTGGCACTTCAGCCCGATGCGCGATCTGTTCCCCAACGCCAGCCGGGTCTACGGCAGCCACGCCTACTTCGAGCCGTTCCTCTTCCCGATGGTGGTGGCGTTCTCGCTGTTCCTGACGACGACGGTGTCGTTCAGCCTGGGCATCGCGCACCTGCTTTTCATGATGCTCGGGGCGTTTCTGATCTCGCAGGGCATTGCGCTGGATCGCGACTACATCGGTTCGAGCAAGATCAACACGCTGGCGTTCGGGGCGTTCGTGGCGTTCGCGCTGATGATCCTTTATGTCGGGCGGCGTCACTACGCGAACGTGGCGGGGTCGATGATCGGGCTGCGGCGGGACGCGACGACGCCGCGCTACGCGACCTGGGCGGGCTGGGGGCTGGTCGGGTCGATCGCGGTGTCGGTCGTGGCGTTGCACTGGGTGGGTCTGGCGTGGCCGCTGGGCGTGGCGCTGATGATGCTGGTGCTGCTGAAGTTCCTGGTGATGTCGCGTATCGTGGCGGAGACGGGGGCGTTTCTGGTCAAGCCCGGCTGGTGGCCGGTGGGCATCCTCGTGGCGCTGCTGGGCTTCGAGGCCCTGGGGCCGGTGGCGTACATCGGCCTGGCGCTGGCGACGCTGATCCTGGTCGGCGAGTCGCGCGAGGCGATCATGCCTTACCTGACCAACGGGCTGAAGATCGCCGAGCAGGCCGGGCGCGACGAGGGCCCGCGGCGGGTAATCCCGTTCAAGACGGTGATGATCGTGCTGTCGCTGCTCGTGGCGGGGGGCGTGTCGCTGACGATCCAGCACAACGTGGGGGTCAACCGCGAGGGCTTCGTGCAGATGCTCTCGCGCGTGGGGTTCGACCAGTTGGCCCGCCACGTCGCCGAGTCGCGGGCGCTGGGGACGCTGGCGGAGGCGGTCTCGGCCGAGGGGATCGAGCGCTGGGCGCTGCTGAGCCCGGACACGGCGCAACTGGGGTGGATGGCGCTGGGCTTTGCGCTGGTGATCGCCACGGCGACGGCGCGGCTGCGGCTGCCCTGGTGGCCGCTGCACCCGGTGATTTTTCTGGTCTGGGGGACCTGGCCGATGTTCATGTTCAGCGCCTCGTTCCTGCTGGGCTGGGCGATCAAGGCGTCGCTGGTGAAGCTGGGCGGGGCGAGGGCGTATCACGGGGCCGTGCCCATCGCCGTGGGCGTGATCTTCGGCGAGCTGGTCTCGGCGTTCGCGTGGGGCGGGCTGGGCGCGTTCCAGTATTTCGTCACCGGCATCCAGCCCGAGCGCTATTGGCCGTTCAGCTATTGAGGCACGAACGCATGCAGGCACGCAGCGGAAGGGTGACAGATCCCGCCCTTCGCTCGCGGACTCGCTCAGGGCGGGCGTTAACGGGCCGCCCCGACCGTCGATTTCCGCATGTCGAATCTCGATCCCTATCATTTGCTTGTGGACCCGACCCGTCCTGCGATCGAGCGGCGGCTGCGTCGCGCCGCGGCGGTGCTGATCCTCGCGGCGATTGCGTTGGCGATCCCGCTGGGTTGCACGACGACGGTGCGGCCGCCGACGCAGTTGGCTGAGCCGACCTCGGTGTACATCGTGGATCACGGGCGGACGCCGAGCCTGGTGCTGCCCGAGGGCGAGGGGTTCACGCGCTGGGCGTACGGGGACTGGCGCTATTACGCCCAGGGGCGCACGAACGTCTTCGTGGGGGCGGCGGCGCTGCTCTGGCCGACGCAGGGGGCGCTGGGGCGGATGGCGCACGACGCCCCGGCCGAGCCGACGGCCCTCCGGGCCACGCTGCCGGTGCCCGTGGAGGCGGTCCACGAGGTGCGCGTCGAGCGCGAGGCGGTGCGCCAGCTTCGCCAGCGGCTTGAGCGCCACCACCGGGCCGAGGCGGCGACGGAGCTGTTCAATCCCGCGGCCGAGCTGCTTTTCGTCGAGCATCCGCGGCGGTACACGTTCTTTTTCTACAATTCGAACCACGCCGTGGCCGATTGGCTGCGCGAGCTGGAGTGCGAGGTGGGGTTCGTGGCGCCGATCTCGCGATGGCGCGTCGAGCGGCCGTAGGGGGGGCCGCGGGTTGGGCTCCGGCGGCCCCGGCACTTGAGCGCGGGGCCGAGTTTTCCAATAATCGCACGCTTGTCCGCGTCGGCCGGCCGGCGCGGGCGGTGATTCGCGACACCCCCCGCCACCCCTGCCACAGGAGAGGACCATATGTCGACGCAGACCACCGGCCAGCCCATCACCTTCAAGGACGGCCAGCTCCACGTGCCCAGCCACCCGATCGTGCCCTTCATCGAGGGCGACGGGACCGGGCCTGACATCTGGGCGGCCGCCCAGCGCGTGCTCGACGCCGCGGTCGCCAAGGCGTACGCCGGCGAGCGGGCGATCGCGTGGAAGGAGGTCCTGGCCGGGCAGAAGGCCAGGGACACCACCGGCGACTGGCTGCCCGACGCGACCATCGACGCGTTCAAGGAGCACTTCGTGGGCATCAAGGGCCCGCTGACGACGCCGGTCGGTGGGGGCATCCGCTCGCTGAACGTCGCGCTGCGGCAGATCCTGGACCTCTACGTCTGCCTGCGCCCCGTGCGCTGGTTCACCGGCGTGCCCACGCCCGTGAAGAACCCCGCCAACGTGGACATGGTGATCTTCCGCGAGAACAGCGAGGACATTTACGCGGGCATCGAGTTCGAGCACGGCACGCCCGAGTGCGACAAGTTCAAGCAGGTCTTGCGCGAGGCGTTCCC
>SLDI01000355.1:0-4145 GCA_007125385.1 Phycisphaeraceae bacterium
CCGGATCGCTGCGGCCTCTGCGCTCCCGGCGGGCTCTGCGAGAAGCGGGGGGTTGGCTCAGAGCGGCGGCGCGTGTATCATCTGTCGATCCGGATAAATGGATGGCGCCGGCTCCCGGCCCTCTCGGCGAGGGTGTGCGGAGCGGGCGGCCGCGGGCGTGCCCGAGGCCGCAACCGGACGGGAATCGGCGCAAAGATAGTTAAGAAAAACTGTTATGAGTAAATTCCTCAACGAGCTGTCCAAGCGCGTCCTCTTCTTCGATGGCGGGATGGGCACCTCCATCCACAACTATGACCTGGACTTGGACAAGGACTACCTGGGCAAGGAAAACTGCACCGAGGTCCTCGTGCAGACCCGGCCGGACGTGATCCAGGAAATCCATGAGTCGTTCCTCGCGGCCGGGTCGGACGGCGTCGAGACCGACACCTTCGGCGCCAACAAGCTCGTCTTCGCCGAGTTCGACCTCGTCGAGCAGACGCGCAAGCTCAACAAGGAGGCGGCCGAGATCGCCCGGGCGGCCTGCGAGAAGCACGCGACCAAGGATCGGCCGCGCTTCGTCGTCGGGTCGATGGGCCCGGGCACCAAGCTGCTGACGCTCGGCCACACCGACTGGGACACGCTGCACGACAGCTACCGCGAGCAGGTGCGCGGCCTCATCGACGGCGGCGTCGACGTGCTGCTCATTGAGACCTGCCAGGACCTGTTGCAGGTCAAGTGCGCCGTCAACGCCTGCCTCGACGCGCTGGCGGAGCAGAAGAAGACGGTCGACGACATCCCGATCATGGTGCAGGTGACCATCGAGCAGTTCGGCACCATGCTCGTGGGCACGGAGATCGCGGCCGCGGCGACGGCGCTCAAGGACTTTCCCATCGCCTCGATCGGCATGAACTGCGCCACCGGCCCGGAGGAAATGGCCGAGCACTTGCAGTGGCTGGCCAGGCACTGGCCCCGGCACATCAGCGTGCTGCCCAACGCGGGCCTGCCGACGCTCGTCGACGGCGAGACGGTCTATCCGCTGAGCCCCGAGCCCTTCGCCGAGACGATGGCCAAGTACGTGGACAAGTATGGGCTGAACGTCGTCGGCGGCTGCTGCGGCACGACGCCCGAGCACATCCGCGCGCTCGCGGAGAAGGTCGGCCAGCGCGCGCCCGCCAAGCGCGAGATCGAGCCGATGCCCGCCGGGTGCACCTCGCTCTACGGCGTCGTGGAATATCGCCAGGACAACTCGCTGTTGAACGTCGGCGAGCGGACCAACGCCTCGGGCTCGCGCAAGTTCAAGCGGCTGCTCGAGGAGGAGAACTGGGACGAGATGGTGAGCCTGGCGCGCGAGCAGGCGCGTGACGGCTCGCACGTCATTGACGTCAACGTCGACTACGCCGGCCGCGACAACGCCGCGGACATGGCCGAAGTGGTGCACCGCTTCGTGCGGCAGGTCAACGTGCCGCTGATGCTCGACTCGACGAGCCCGGCGGTGATCGAGGCGGGCCTGAAGCAGGCCGCGGGCAAGTGCATCATCAACTCGGCGAACCTTGAAGAAGGCGAGGAGAAGTTCGCCGAGATGTGCCGCCTGGCCAAGCGCTACGGCGCCGGGCTGGTGCTGGGCACGATCGACGAGGACCCCGAGGAGGCGATGGCGCGCACCGCCGACCGCAAGCTCGCCATCGCCGAGCGCATGTACGAGCTGGCGACGAAGCAGCACGGCCTGGCGGAAGAAGACCTGATGTTCGACCCGCTCGTGCTGCCGATCTCCACCGGCATGGACAAGGACCGACGCAGCGCGCTGGAGCTGATCGAGGGCACGAAGCGCATCGCCGAGCGCTTCCCCAACGTCCAGATCACCTGCGGCCTGAGCAACGTGAGCTTCGGCCTCGCGCCGGCGGCGCGGCAGGTGCTCAACAGCGCGATGCTGCACGAGCTCAGCGAAGCGGGCATGACCAGCGCCATCGTGCATATCAGCAAGATTCTGCCGCGCAACAAGATCGAGGACGCGCAGTGGGAAGCGGCGCTGAACCTCATTTACAACCGCGAGCCCAGCGAGCCCGTGACGCTCGCCGACGGCACGAAGACACAGGATCCGTTGCAGATCTTCATCGACCTGTTCCCCGACGACGCCAGCGAGCAGTCGATGAAGAAGGACCTCAGCGCCATGCCGCTGGAGGAGCGCCTTCAGCAGCACATCATCGACGGCGAGAAGAAGGGCCTCACCGAGACGCTCGACGAGGCGATGGACAAGTACGCGCCGCTGGACATCATCAACGACCATCTGCTCGGCGGCATGAAGGTGGTGGGCGAGCTGTTCGGCTCCGGGCAGATGCAGTTGCCCTTCGTTTTGCAGAGCGCCGAGGTGATGAAGATGGCGGTGGCGCACCTTGAGCCGCACATGGAGAGGCAGGAAGGCGACACCAAGGGCACGATCGTGCTCGCGACCGTCAAGGGCGACGTGCACGACATCGGCAAGAACCTCGTCGACATCATCCTCACCAACAACGGCTACACGGTGCACAACATCGGCATCAAGCAGCCCATCTCCAACATCCTGGAGAAATACAACGAGACCAAGGCCGACGCGATCGGCCTCTCGGGGCTGCTGGTCAAGAGCGTGCAGGTGATGGAGGAGGATCTCAAGGCGATGAACGAGCAGAAGCTCGACGTGCCCGTGATCCTCGGCGGCGCGGCGCTGAGCCGACACCACTGCGAAAACTACCTGCGGCAGGTGTATGACGGGC
The DNA here is from genome assembly GCA_007125385.1 of Phycisphaeraceae bacterium. GTDB lineage: Bacteria > Planctomycetota > Phycisphaerae > Phycisphaerales > Phycisphaeraceae > SKPT01. The sequence continues at coordinate 2,727 of SLDI01000355.1, forward strand.
ACGTGTTCTACGGGCTCGATGCGTTCGAGGGGTTGCGTCTGATGGATCGGCTGGTCGAGGGCAAGGCCGAGGAGCTGAACCAGGAGATCGACGAGCGCCAGGGCAAGCGGGCGGCCGTGCAGGAGCAGATCGCCGCCCGCGACGCGGCGAGGAAGGAGCGGTTGGCGGAGGAAGGCGGCGGGGTCGCGGAGAAGACGCGCAGCGACGTCGCGACGGACATCGCCGTGCCCACACCGCCGTTCTGGGGCGAGCGCGTCGTCGAGCAGATCAACCTCGACGACATCTACCCGTTCATCAACAAGGTCGCGCTCTACCGCGGCCAATGGCAGTTCCGCAAGGGGAAGATGAGCGACGCCGAGTACCAGGCGATGATCGAGGACAAGGTCGAGCCGATCTTCGAACGCCTCAAGGCCCAGTGCCGCGACGAGGGCATCCTGCGCCCGCAGGTGGTCTACGGCTACTTCCCCTGCCAGGGCGACGGCGACGACCTGGTGATCTTCGACCCTGAGGACCACGACAAGGAAGTCGAGCGCTTCAGCTTCCCCCGGCAGGCGGGCAAGAAGCACCTGTGCATCAGCGACTTCTTCCGCAGCGTCGACAGCGGCGAGAAGGACGTGATCGGCATGACGTGCGTGACGATGGGGCCGAAGGCCACGGAGCTGACCAAGAAACTCTTCGACGAGGACAACTACTCGGAATACCTGTATCTGCACGGCATGAGCGTCGAGGCGGCTGAGGGGTTGGCGGAGCTGTGGCACAAGCGCATGCGGCAGGAACTGGGCATCGCCGGCGACGACGCGGGCGACGTCCGCAAGCTCTTCACCCAGCACTACCGCGGCTCACGCTACAGCTTCGGCTACCCCGCCTGCCCGGAGATGAGCGACCAGGACAAGCTCTGGCGCCTGCTCAAGCCCGAGCGCATCGGCTGCGTGCTGACCGAGAACTGGCAGATCGACCCGGAGCAGTCGACCAGCGCGATCGTGGTGCATCACCCGGAGGCGAAGTACTTCAACGTGTGACGGGTGAACGCCAGGAAGTGGGGCCCGGCAATCCCGCCCTTCGCGGCGCTCAGGACGGGCGTTAAGATGGAGGGCTCAACGGGGCAGTAGCTCAGCGGGAGAGCATCGCGTTTGCAACGCGAGGGTCAGGGGTTCGAATCCCCTCTGCTCCATTTGCACCGATAGGGCACCGGTAAGGACTCCGGCGTCGATCTGAAGGCTTGACTTTTCGGGCCGGCCCCGCCCAGCGGCGCCGTCAGCGTCGTCCGGCCTTATTGACCTTTGAATAGTCGCTTTAGCTGCAGGTCGTGGCACCCAACGCCGTGAACTTTACGCGTGGCGGCGCTGATGTAGGGTGGGTAGAGCGCAGCGAAACCCACCGCGATGCTCGTGGATCCACGGCAAGACTGGTGGGTTTCGC
>SLDI01000076.1:0-4143 GCA_007125385.1 Phycisphaeraceae bacterium
CACTGACAAGCGGAGTCCGCGGAGCTTGTCAGTGCGGATCGTCGCCGCGGCCCGCTGCGCCGGGTGCCACTGGCGGCTTGCCCGCCAGTGCCCAGGTGCAACGCCGCCAGCAACTGATATGAGTGGCAACACGCAACCTGCTGATACCCCGCGGATCACGCGGTTGGCGCCTTCGCCGACCGGGGCGCTGCACCTGGGCAACGCGCGCACGTTCCTGGTGAACTGGGCCCTGGCGCGTCAGCGTCGCTGGCGGGTGGCGATGCGCATCGAGGATCTGGACGGGCCGCGCGTCAAGCCCGGCGCCCAAGCCGAGGCCCTGGACGTGCTGGCGTGGCTGGGCCTGGACTGGGACGGGCCGGTGCTCGAGCAGTCGCGCGACCTGCGGCCCTACCGCCAGGCGCTGGCGCGGCTGGGTGAGGCGGGGCTCATCTATCCCTGCCGCTGCACGCGGCGCGAGATCGAGCAGGCGCAGTCGGCGCCGCACGAGGAGGGGGCGGAGCTGCGCTATCCCGGTACGTGCCGCCCCCCTGCCGGCGTCGGCGTTGTCGACGTACCGGCCCCGGCCACGGACACCGACGCCGTCGCCTGGCGCCTGCGCGTGCCCGCGGGCGCGATCGCGTTTGACGATGCGGTGGCCGGGCCGCAGCGCTTTGACGTCCTGGCCGAGCTGGGCGACTTCGCCGTCGCGACCAAGCAGGGCCTGCCCGCCTACCAGCTCGCCGTCGTCGTCGACGACATGCGCCAGGGCGTGACCGACATCGTGCGCGGCGACGATCTGCTGGCCTCGGCGGCGCGGCAGCTCCGGCTCTACGAATTGCTTGACCCCGCCGCCCCGCGACCGACGTATCACCACCTGCCCCTGGTCGTCGGGTCCGACGGCCGACGCCTGGCCAAGCGCCACGGCGACACCCGGCTGACGACGTACCGCGAGCACGGCGTCGCGCCGCAGCGCATCGTGGGCCTGATCGCCCGCTGGTGTGGCGTCGTGTCGCGGCCGATGGAGATGTCGGCCGCGGCCTTCGCCGACGCGTTCGAGCCCGCTCGCCTGCCCCGCGAGCCGATCGTGATGACGCCGGAGGATGAGCGCTGGTTGCTGAGCCAGTCGTGACCGGGGCCGAGGGCGTGAGCCGTCGCCGCCCGGGGCGGCGCCCGACGAAGTTATGATGGATGACAGCGCCTGAGGTGAATGCGGTTTGGAAAGCAGATGATGCGTTGGCCTCCCCCCCTGCTGCTGCCGGTTCTGCTGACGATGCTGATGGTCGGTGCCTGCTCGCGTGAGCCGCCGGCGGCGCCGGGTGGCCCGGCCCCCCCTGCCGAGCGGTGGGTCCAGGGCGAGGCGATGCAGGTCGAGATCGCCGGCGAGACGTTTCTGCTGGAGCTGGCGCTGGACTCGGCCACACGTCACCAGGGGCTGTCGGATCGGCCGGTGATCCCGCCGGACGCGGGCATGCTGTTCGTCTTTCCCGACGCCGCCGAGCGCACCTTCGTGATGCGGCGCTGCCTGGTGCCGATCGACCTGATCTACCTGGACAGCGAGGGGCGGATCATCTCGATGCACGAGATGGAGGTCGAGCCGTACGGCCGATCGGACTTCCTGCTGCGTCGCTACCCGAGCCGCGGCCCGGCCCGGTTCGTGATCGAACTGGCCGAGGGCTCGATCCGCCGGCTGGGCCTGTCGCGGGGCGAGGTGGTGGAGCTGGAGCTGGAGGAGCTTAAGGCCAGGGCGCGATGAGTCGATGATGCCGGTATCGGGTTGTTGGGGTGCGGCGGCCCAGGGGCGGGTGCCGGTAGGAACCCATGGCTCACGCACGCCCATTGCTGCTGGTCGCCGACCGCCGAGCCGAGCGCGACCGCGTCCTGGCCGAGGCGACGCGGCTGCTGGAGCCCTGGCCGGCCTCCGATCGCCCCGAGCTGGCGGTGCTGGGCCTGGACGCGGCCCTGACGGAGCCGGCTCGGCTGGACCAGGCGGCCGTGGCCTGGCTGCTGCTGGACGACGCCAGCCAGTGGGAGCTTTACGAGCTGCTGGGCCAGGTGCAGGAGCGGCACATCCCGACGATGCTCATGCGGGCCGGGTGCGAGGGCCCGGCGGGTCGGGCCTACGACGACGGGGCGGTGGTGTGCCCGGCCAACGCGTCGCCGGAGACGGTGACCTGCCTGCTGCGGGCCCTGTGGAGCCAGGCCGGTCCCTTGAGCGATCTCGAGGCCGAGGCCAGCGCGTTGCGTCGGCAGCAGGGTGGGCTGGCCGGGCAGATCGGCCGCCTCGACGAGGAGCTTCGCCTGGCGGCGCAGCTTCAGCGCGAGTTCCTGCCGGCGGCGATGCCGCGGGTCGCCGGCTACGAGTTCCACGTGCTGTGGCGGCCGGCGAGCTACGTCAGCGGCGACATCTACGACGTGATCCGCCTCGACGAGCACCACGTCGGGCTCTTCGTCGCCGACGCCGTGGGCCACGGCGTGCCGGCCGCGCTGCTGACGATGTACATCAAGCGCTCGCTGCTGACCAAGGTCGTCGACGCGGCGCTGGACGGCGGCTACCGCGTGGTCGAGCCCGGCGAGACGATGAGCCAGCTCAACCACGACCTCCTGCAGCGCCAGGGCGACCGCGTCCGCTTCACCACCGCCTGTTACGCCGTGCTCGACTGCCGCAGCCGACAGTTGACGCTGGCCCGGGGCGGGCACCCCTACCCCCTGCTGCTCTCGGCCGACGGCCAATCGCGGATGATCGAGTGCGAAGGGCCTGTGCTCGGCGTCTTCGACGATGAGCCTTTCCAGACGACGCAGGTGCAGTTGGACGAGGGAGATCGCCTGCTGCTGTACACCGACGGCTTCGAGCTGGCGTTCCCCGACGCCGCCGAGCCGGGCAAGCGCGCCAGGGTGGCGAACATGGACTATGCCAAGGCCTTCGAGGACCTGCGACAGGGGTCGATGGAGCAGGCGCTGGCGCGTTTGCAGCGTCGGCTGGACGAGGCGGCCGGGTCGCTGAACCAGCGCGACGACCTGACAGTGGTGGGCCTGGCGGTCAAGGGCGAAGATGACGCAGTGCGTGGCGGCCGCGCGGCGCGGGGGCGATCGGTGGCGGTGTAGGTGCGGGCGAAAGACTTCCTGATTGGGTGCCAGGGCGGGTTGCCCGCCAGTGCCTCGACGCCGCATGCGCGTTGACGGTGTCAGTTCTTGGGGTGATCAAAGGCGGTCTGGGTAGTCGTGATTGCTCGTTGCGCCTGGGCACTGGCGGACAAGCCGCCAGTGGCACCCGGTGGTGCGATGAATCGTCGCGCCGGGCCGGGTCAGCCGGGGCGAGGCTCGCCAGGGCATGGGGATATACTGACGGCGATGAACAGGCCTTCGGTGCAGCTTGTCTGCTTCGACCTCGGCCGCGTGCTGATCCGCCTGGCGCCGAGCTGGGGCGAGGCGTGTCGGCGCGCCGGCGTGGCGGTGCCCGGCGTGGCCGGGAAGGAGCCGGGGCGGGCGGCCATCGAGTGGATCGCGCGTCACGAGGTCGGCGGGTGCGACGCGGACGCCCTGGCCCGGGCGATGGGCGAGGCGTTCGGCATGGACCCGGCCGCGGCGCTGGCGGCGTTCGAGGCGTACCTGGGCGAGCCTTACGAGGGCGTCGATGAGCTTATCGAGGAGCTCGGCGCGACGGGGCTGACGACGGCGTGCCTGAGCAACACCAACGATCTGCACTGGGCGATGATGACCGCGGGGAACGGGCGATGCCGCCTGCCGCTGGATCGCCTGACGCACCGTTTCGCCAGCCACCTGATGCGCTGCCGCAAGCCCGAGTCGGAGGCGTACGCGCACGTGGAGCGTGTCGTGGGCGTGGCCGGGCCGGGGATTGTCTTTTTCGACGACAAGGCGGAGAACGTCACCGCGGCGCGGCAGCGCGGCTGGTGCGGGCACGTGGTCCGCGACCGCGACGACCCCGTCAACGAGGTGCGCGGCGTGCTGGCGGAGATGGGGGTGATCGCGCCATCCGCTTGAACCGCGAAGAGGCCAAGGGGGCGAAGATCGCGAGGCCGCAGATTAGGCTCCGTCCGAAAAGTGGGTGCCACGGCTTGACCGCGAAGCGGCAAGCCGTGCGGCGGCCGACGGAGGCACGGCTTGCCCTTCGGGACAAGCCGTGGCACCCCCACTCCTGCGGTTTTC
>SLDI01000331.1:0-4137 GCA_007125385.1 Phycisphaeraceae bacterium
AAGCAAGTACGGGCAGGCGAGGGCAGGGCGGGCGCAGCGGGGGGGGCGGCGATCCCGCCCTTCGCCCCCGCCACGCGCGGACGCGCTCAGGACGGGCGTTGAGGGGGCGAACCTTGACGGAGGAGGGGCCGTAGGTTAGACCACGGTGTTCCGCGGATGGATCGGTGCCATTGGAAGGCGCACATGATCGAGGCGACGGGTTTGACCAAGTGGTATGGGCCGGTGCGGGGCATCGAGGGCCTGAGCTTTCGCGTGGAGCCGGGGCAGGTGGTGGGCTTTCTCGGGCCCAACGGGGCGGGCAAGTCGACGACGCTGCGGATTCTGACGGGGTACATGCCGCCGACCTCCGGCACGGCGCGGATCGCGGGGCATGACGTGCTGCGCGAGTCGCTGGCGGCGCGGGGCGAGATCGGCTACCTGCCGGAGTCGACGCCGCTGTACCCGGAGATGCGTGTCGAGGAGTACCTGCACCACCGCGGGCGGCTGATGGGGATGGGGCGGGCGCGTCGCCGGCAGCGCATCGACGCGGTGTGCGACCGCTGCGGGCTCGAGCCGGTGCGCAGGCGGACGATCGGGCGGCTGAGCAAGGGCAACCGCCAGCGGGTGGGCCTGGCGCAGGCGCTCTTGCATGAGCCGCGGGTGCTGATCCTCGACGAGCCGACGGCCGGGCTGGACCCGAACCAGATCCAGGAGGTGCGCAAGCTCATCGCGGAACTGCGTGGCGAGCACACGATCATGCTCTCGACGCACATCCTGCCGGAGATCGAGCGCGTGGCGGATCGGCTGATCGTGGTGGCGAGCGGGCGCATCGTGGCGGAGGGTTCGCCGGAGGAGCTGCGCCGCAGTGTGCAGCGTGACGGGCGCGTGGTGGTGGAGGCCAATGGCCCGGCCGAGCAGGTCGGTGAGGCACTGCGGGCGGTGACGGGCGTGGCGGGCGTGGAACTGGACGCCGGCGGGGCGAGCAACGGCTGGTGCCGGGCGCTGGTCACGCCGGCCGACGGGGCGGACGTGCGCGCCGCGGTCGGCGCGGCGCTGCTCGAGCGCCGCCTGGCGGTGCGCGAGATGCGCCACGAGGCGGCGAGCCTGGAGGCGTTCTTTGTGCAGATCACGGCCCAGCAGGAGCGGGGGCAGTGAATTCAGAATGCAGAATGCAGAATGGAGAATGCGGAAACGGGCAGAGGGTGACGGTTGGGCGGTGGGTGCTGTGTGCGAGCACCCCGGGACGTTCGACACGCCGCAGTGGATCGGTGATTGAGCATGAGCAAGGCGATTGCCAATAAAGCGGTGGGGCAGGGCGCGGGCGTTGCGGCGCGCGTGGGCCGTGTGGCGAGCGGGGTGATGACGATCGCCCGGCGGGAGCTGGTGGGGCTCTTCTACTCGCCGATCGCTTACGTCGTGCTGGCGCTGTTCGCGCTGGGCTCGTCGCTGATCTTCGTGGATGGGTTCGGGGCAGGGGCGGCGGCGACGATGCGCGGCACCTTCGGCGGCGTCGTGTGGCTGATGATCTTCCTCGTCCCGGCGATCAGCATGCGCCTGGTCAGCGAGGAGTTTCGCAGCGGGACGATCGAGCCGCTGATGACCGCGCCGATCAGCGATGCGCAGGTGATCGCGGGCAAGTGGCTGGGGGCCATGGGGTTCTTTCTCGTGCTGCTGGTGCCGCTGGTGATCCAGGCGATGGTGCTGGAGATGACGGCCAGCCCGGATCGCGGGCCGATCTTCACGGGGCTCGTGGGCCTGGCGCTGGTGGGCGGGCTGTACCTGGCGATCGGGATCTTCGCGTCGGCGACGACGCAAAACCAGATCATCGCGTTTCTGCTGACGGTGTTCATCATCAGTCTGCTGACGTTCGGGATGTTCTTCCTGCCGCGCGCCGGGTTCGTCGGCCCCGGGCTGCGCGAGGCGATGTTCTACCTGAACGTCAACGGCCAGTACGAGGACTTCAACAAGGGGCTGATCGACACGAGCAACTTCGTCTACTTCGCCACGGGCATCGGGCTGTTCCTGTTCCTGGCGGTGAAGGTGCTCGAGAGCCGGCGGTGGCGGTAAGGGCAATGCAGAATTCAGAATGCAGAATTCAGAATGCAGAATTGCCACGGAGACGCGAAGAGCGCGATTCCGACCCCCCTCCCTCCGGGAGGGGTTGGGGGAGGGTGTCACCTGCCGCCTTCGATCTGCGTTACGCCAGCACGTCGGCTGCAACGACGCCCGCCTCAATCGGGCACGCAAGGTGTTCGGAAGCACCCTCCCCCAGCCCCTCCCTCCGGGGGGGGGTTGGTCAGCTCGAGAAATGCATGCCTTTGCGCCTTCGTGTCCTTCGCGTCTTCGTGGCTATCACAAGAGTGCAATGAACGCCCATGAGTGACAAGGCTTCGACAACCGGGACCACGCAGTCGGCGCGACAGGTCAAATATGGGCTGAACGTGGCGATCGCGATCGGCGCGGCCGTGGTGCTCGTGGTGCTCGTGAACTGGCTGGCGTACGAGCGGCTGTACGCGCGGATGGACCTGACGGCGACGCGGCAATACAGCCTCAGCGCGCAGACGCGCAACGTGCTGGGCTCGCTCGAGGGCGAGTACCGGATCGTGACGCTGTTCCGCGACAGCGGCCCGCTCATCGACCAGGTGCGCGACCTGGTCGACGAGTACGCCCGGCAGAGCCGGCAGGTCACAAGCGAGCACATCAACCCGGACCTTGACCTCGGTCGGCGCGACGCGATGAACCGGCAGGTGCGCGAGCATTTCGCCGACGAGGTCGCCCCGCTGCGCGAGGCGGTGGAGCTGGCGCGCGACGCCTGGCGGGGCTATGTGGATCGGCTGCCGGCCTGGATCGAGCGGCTGGGGGCGCTGACCGAGGGCGAGCACCTGCCCGAAGGCAGCGAGCTGGGCGATGACGTGCGCGCGGTGCTCCGGGTGTTGCGCGTGCACGAGGCCGGCGCCGGCGAGCAGATGCAGCGCGTCGACGAGGCGATCGATCAGGCCCTGCCGGACTACGTGGCGTTGCGCGAGCATCTGACGGCGCGGCTGGACGAGGATGCGCAGGTGCTCGCGGCCGTGGCGGAGCGCTTTGACCGGGCGCCGGCGGATCGGCGCGCCAGCGGCGAGGCGAAGGAGACGCTGCTGCGTGTGCATCGCGAGCTGGAGCCGATGGTCGATGAGCTGCGCGACGCGTTGCGTGAGCTGCGTCTGGCGGGGCATCCGGAGCATTACGACGAGATGCTGACGCAGCTTCAGCAGGGCCAGGTGGGGGTGGTGCTCGGGCCCGGGCAGGTGCGGGTCATCGGCGGGGATCAGATGTATCGGGAGGTGGACCCGCGGATCGCCGAGCAGCTTGGTGAGCCGGAGATGCGCTTCCTGGGCGAGGAGCGGTTGACCGGGGCGCTGATTTCGATGAGCCTGCGGCAGCCGCCGCTGGTCGTGTTCGTCGCGGGCGACGAGGCGGCGCTGGGTGATCGCGGACGATACCGGCAGGTGGCGCAGCGTCTGCGCAGCGCGAACTTTCATGTGACGCAGTGGCGGCCGGGCGGCGAGGCGTCGGCGCAGCAGGGGATGATGGGGCAGGCGGGCGGGGGCGGGCGTGAGCCTGAGCCACCGCCGGCGCCGGCGGAAGGCCAGCGTGCGGTGTGGGTGGTGCTGCCGCAGGCGGCGGCGGATCGATTCGGGCAGGCGAACCCGGTGCGCGAGCAGGTGGCGGAGCATGTCGAGCGGCGGCTGGCGGCGGGCGACACGGCGCTGATGGTGCTGGCGACGGAGCCGGGCGTGGTCGGCGGCGGGGATCCGCTGATGGGGCTGCTGCGTGACTGGGGCGTGCGGCCGCAGCTCGATCGCCTGGTGCTGCGTGAGGTGCAGGTGGGCGGGGGGCAGCGGGTCGCCAACAGCGTGATTGATGTGCGTCGCTGGCCGGAGGGCTCACCGATCTCGCGGGCGCTGGCGGGGATGCCGGGCGTGGTGATCGGCGCCAACCCGGTGGTGGCGACGGCGACGGAGGGGGTGAGCGTCGAGCCGTTGGTCGAGCTGCGGGCCGATCGCATGTGGGCGGAGCGTAATCTTGACGCGATCGAGGACGTTCAGCAGGCGCCGTACGACGCGGGTTCCGCGCAGGACGTGTTCACGGCCGCGGTGGCGGTGGAGCGCGACGGTG
>SLDI01000301.1:0-4134 GCA_007125385.1 Phycisphaeraceae bacterium
CACCGCATCACACTGACAAGCTCCGCGGACTCCGCTTGTCAGTGGCACCCCCCAACCTCGCCCCTGCTCCCCTTCGCGGCCTTCGCCTGCTTCGCCCCTTCGCGGTAAACCGATCTATCGCTTTCTCACGACGCCGCGCGCGACGACACGGCCGCGGGCACCTTCGCGGGCTTGAGCGCATGCTCCTCATCCAGAATCTCACGCACCCGCCTCGCGATGCCGGCCGCGTCGATGCCCGCCTCGGCCTTCTGCCCGCCGCGCGAGCCCTGGTAAATCCACTTGTCCGGCAGACCCAGGCGGTGCAGCAGGCTCGTCGGCAGGCGCTGCTCGTTGCACGCCTCGAGCACGCATGAGCCGAAGCCGCCGATCACCGCGTGGTCCTCGACGGTGAGCATCGGCGTGCCCGCCTCGATCAGCTCGCGCACCAGCTCGATGTCCACCGGCTTGGCGAAGCGGGCGTCGTAGACCGCCACCGAGTAGCCCTGCTTGGCGAGCTCGGCGCGGGCGGTGAGTGCGTCATTGGCGCTGAAGCCGTAGGCCAGGATCGCCAGGTCGCTGCCGTCGGCGAGCTTGTTGGCCTTGCCCAGCTCAAACGGCGGGCAGGGGTCCTGCACCGGCGTGGGCACGCTGTCGCGCGGGTAGCGCAAGGCCGTGGGCCCATCGTCGCGCGACGCCAGGAAGCGCAGCGCCGCGTTAAGCGTCGGCTCATCCATCGCGGCGCACAGCACCATGTTGGGAAAGACGCGCAGGTAGTTGACATCCGCGAAGCCGTGGTGCACCGCCCCGTCGCCGCCCACCAGCCCGGCCCGATCCATGCAAAAGCGCACCGGCAACCCCTGCAACGCCACCTCCTGAAACACCTGGTCGAACGCCCGCTGCAGAAACGTCGAGTAGATCGTGGCGAAGGGCTTGAGCCCCGCCTTGGCCATCCCGGCGCACATGTCCACCGCGTTCGACTCGGCGATGCCCACGTCGAACGTGCGCTCGGGGTACTCCGCGAGCTGCTTGACCAGCCCCGTGCCGTCGGGCATGCCGGCGGTCACGGCCACGACCTTCTCGTCCTCGGCCATCACCTCCGCCAGCGCGTCGGCGTAAGCGCTGGTGAAGCTGCGCCCGCCCTTTTGCACCTCGACGCGGCAGCCCTCGATCTTGAAGGGCTTGGGGCTGTGGAACGTCGTCGGATCGCCCGCGGAGAAGTCAAAGCCCTTGCCCTTGACCGTCTTGACGTGCAGCAGCACGGGGCGGTCCAGGTCCTTGACCTCCTCGAACATCTGGATGAGCGAGGGCAGGTCGTGCCCGTCGATCGGCCCGACGCAGATCAGCCCGAAGTGCTCGAACATGTGCTCGCGGGCGAGCGCCGCCTTGGTCATCTCGCCAAAGCGGTGGTACATCTCCTCGAGCGTTGAGCCGCCGGGCACGTGCTTGAGCACGTTGTGGGCGCGGGTCTTGAAGTCCTTGTACGCCTGGCTGACGCGGAAGCGGTCGAAGTAGCCGGCCAGCCCGCCCTGGGGCTGGTTGATCGACATGCCGTTGTCGTTGAGCACCACCAGGAGCTGGCGCCGCAGCGTCCCGGCATAGTTGAGCCCCTCCATCGCCACGCCGTTGACGATCGAGCTGTCGCCCACCAGCGCCGCGACGCGAGGCCCGGCACCGGACTGGTAGCGCCCGGCGAGCTCGTCGCCCTTGGCCATCCCCACGGCCGTGGAGATGGCGGTGCCCGCGTGGCCGACGCTGAACAGGTCGTAGCTGGACTCGCGCGGCTCGGGGAAGCCGGCCATGCCGTCGGCCTGGCGGAGCCTGGGCAGCAGGTGCTGCCGGCCGGTCAGCAGCTTGTGCGGGTAGCACTGGTGCCCGACGTCGAACAGCAGCCGGTCCTGGCCGAAGTCGAAGACGTAGTGCAGGGCGAGGGTGAGCTCGACGACGCCGAGGTTGGGCGCCAGGTGCCCGCCGGTCTGGGCGACCTGGTCGCAGATGGCCTGGCGGATCTCGGCCGCGACGTCGGGCAGTTGCCGCAGCGGCAGGGCCTTGAGGTCCGCGGGGCTCTGGATCGTGCTCAGCAGCGCGTCAGGCATGGGGCTGGGCCTTTGTTCGTGTGGGTCGATGACGAAGCCATTGTATCGCGATTGCCGATTGCCGATTGCCGATTGCCGATTGTGCGCCCGACGCCTCGAATCGGCAATGGGCCATGGGCAATCCGCTCAGCGCTCGCGTACGGCCATGTAGTCCGCGAGCTCACGCAGCGGGTCGGCCGGAGCACCGAAGTCGCGCAGCGCCGCATGGGCCGACTCACGCAGGCGGTGGACCTCGGCCCAACTGGCCTCGACGCCGATCAGCCCCGGGTACGTCAGCTTGCCCTTGTCCGCGTCCTTGCCCGCGGCCTTGCCGAGCTGCTCCGTCGTCCGCGTCACGTCCAGCAGGTCGTCGACCACCTGGAACATGAGCCCCACCGCCTCGGCGTAGGCCGTCAGCGCCTCGAGCTGGCGCGGCCCGGCGCCGCCGACGATCGCGCCCATCCGGCAGGCGGCCCGCAGCAGCGCCCCGGTCTTGTGACGATGGATCAGCTCCAGACGCTCCAGCGGCTGCATCGCCTGGTCGAACTCCGGCAAGGTGTCGTAAACCTGCCCGGCTATCATGTCGCCCGTGGCGGTGGCCAGCTCCCGTGTCAGCTCCCCGCGCCAACGTTGCGCCCCCGCCGCGCCGCGCCCGGCGATCAGCTCGAACGCCAGGCTCAGCATCGCGTCGCCGGCGAGGATCGCCATCGCCTCGCCCGCGTGGCGGTGCAGCGTGGGCCGGCCGCGACGCAGGTCGTCGTCGTCCATCGCCGGCAGGTCGTCATGGACGAGGCTGAAGCAGTGGACCAGCTCCAGCGCGCCCGCCACGGGCAGGGCGGCGTCGGCGTGGCCGCCGACCGCCTCGCACGCGTGCACGACGAGCACAGGGCGCAGACGCTTGCCCGGGCCCAGCAGGGCGTAGCGGATGGCCTGGCGGAGGTTGCCGGGCATCGGCCGGCGCTGAAGCAGCGCCTCGAGCTCGCGCTCCACCGCCTGGGCCGGGGCGGTCAGCCGATCCAGGTCAACGCTCCGCCCCTCGCTGGTCATGGCGGGTTTGCTCATCCTTGCCCCCTGGGCCAACGTCAGGGGGAGTATAGGCAGCCGCCGCGGCCGCCACAATCGACGCAGCCAGGCCGCCGACCCCCCCGGCTCCGTTGCGGTCCGCTTACCTGGCCCGCGTCGCGCCGGCGCGTGGCCTTGCTCATCACCGCTGCCGGCGGGTTCACGCCCACTGGCACGCCCTGCGACCAGGGCCCGGGTCTATCCCTCGACCGCCGCCAGCGCCTGCTCGACGGTGAAGGCGTTCTCGTAGATCGCCCGGCCGACGATCACACCCTCGATCGGCAACTGCCGCAGGGTCCGCAGGTGCTCGAGCGTGCCCACGCCGCCTGAGCTGACCACCGGCACGGCCGTCGCCTCGGCGAGCTGGCGCGTCGCCTCGACGTTGGGCCCGCCCAGCGTCCCGTCGGTCGCGATGTCGGTGTAGACGATCGCCGCCAGCGGCCAGTCGCTGACCTGCCGGGCGATGTCGACGGCCGACTGGTCCGTGGTCTGCTCCCAGCCGGCGACCGCGAGCTTGCCCTCGCGGGCGTCGAGGCCCAGCACCAGCCGCTCGCGGTAGGCGTCGCGCTGCACCAGTTCGCTGAACCAGTCCCAGTTGCGCAGCGCGGCCGTGCCCAGCACGACGCGGGCGGCGCCGGCGTCGAGCAGGGCGTCGATGGCCCGCTCGTCACGCACCCCGCCGCCGACCTCGACGCGCAGCGCGGTCTCGCGGCAGATGCGGGCGATCGTCTCCAGATGCTCGACGCGCCCCGAGCGGGCGCCGTCCAGGTCCACCAGGTGCATCCAGGTCGCCCCGGCGCTCTGGAAATGGCGCGCCTGCTCGACGGGGTCGGCTTCGTACGCGGTCTCGCGGCCGTAGTCGCCCTGGTGCAGGCGGACGACCCGCCCACCGCGGAGGTCGATCGAGGGTAAGAGGTGCATGGCGGAAAGTGTAGTGAATCGTGCAACACCGCAGCGTCGTGAGAGCGCCTTGCCGTGGGTGCCGCGGCCTGACCCGAAGGGCAGGCCGTGCCTGCCTGTC
>SLDI01000086.1:0-4121 GCA_007125385.1 Phycisphaeraceae bacterium
CGGCCGACATGACCATTTTCGCCAGCTACAGTGCCGCCGACGGCGGGACGCTGCAACGCTTCCTCGATGGCGACATTTCGCGCGTCTCGCTGCATGGCAGGGCCCTGACTGACGAGGACGTCGCCAACCTCTATGCCACCATCCCCGAGCCGGGCACGCTCGGCCTGCTGGGTATCGGCGGCCTGCTGCTGCTGAAGCGTCGCCGCCCCGTGTGACCGTCCGCAGATTGTTGCGAAACACAATGATTGCCTGGTCACCCACGAACACGCCGACGGAACTCAACACGTTGTCCGCCTGATCACGCCGCGCGCGGAACGCCGCGACTGTGCCGTGGCGATGACGCATCGCGTCGTACGGGGCCGACGTGGCGTGACATGTTTTGGCCGTTATGTCCGTAGTGGCGCGGGGGCAATAACGGCACCGGGACTCGGCCGTCACGCTTACGCCGTTAAATCCGCGGGACCGCCCCGAGGCAGATCGAGGGAGGCGGCGAAGGTTTCCGCACGCCCGTCACTGCCCCAACAGCTCCAGACGCTTCATCGCCTCCCGCTTGCCCAAGTCCCGGATCGCCGCCCACCCGGCGAGCTGTTGCTGACGCGGCTTCGTCTTGCCGTTCTCCCAGTTGTAGATCGTCAGCCCGCTGACGCCCGCCAGCTTGCCGTAGTCCTCCTGGGACAGCCGCAGCTTCTGGCGGTGGGCCTTGAGCCATTTCGGCGAGAAGCGCACGCTCTCGGCCGTGTCCGCCGCGGGCTGTGCCGTGACACGCTTCTGCTCCTGGCGACGCAGGAACGCGACCTCCCGCGTCAACTCCGCCACCTGCCGCTTGAGCTCGGCGATGTCGCGGCGGTAGCGGCCGCTGTCCTCGCGGAGCTTGGCGGTCTCGGCCTTGACCTGCGAGCGGGCAAGGCGGCGGATTTCCTGCTTGAGCGTCTGGGCGAGGTCGGGCATGGGCGTGTCCTTGAATCAGATGAAACCGTCAGTATAAGGGAGCTCGTGGACCGGCGCGGCCCACGACCGTGCGTGGTAAGCTGGAGCCGACCGGAACGACCGTACTGCTCCAAGCCGATATTCACGAGGAATCCCCCATGAAGAATGTGGAAATGTCCGTCGACGGCGACATCCTCACCATACGCGTTGACCTGAGCAAGGAGTTTGGCCCGTCGTCCTCGGGTAAGACCATCATCGTGGCGTCCACCGAGGGCAACAAGTCCGTGCCCGATCGCGAAGAGAAGGTGGGGTTGAACATCTACCGCAAGAAGGGCTCGTGAACGAGATGGTGGTGGTCCGGCGAGGCGGCTGCTCAAGGGGCCGGTACTGAATATGGGCAGCCCGGAGACGGAACATTCGCCGAAGCTTCTGGAGTTGGCCAGCGATATGCTGCTGACAGACGCGGCTTACGTTGAGCGGATCAAGGAGCACTACCGCATGTTCCGCAACGACGTTGATGGTGCGGTCCGTCCGCGGCGGCGATCGCCAAAGCAGCGGAAACGGCGCCGGCGGTGAGCGTCGGCGGTGCGTGCGATGTCATAGGGTGCGGGCCGCTGAAGCGGACGACGCCTCGCGGCGTCGGGATAGGCCACTTAGACCACTTCACGAAGATGAACTGCCCCGCTGAACGTCAAGAATAATCGACTTGCCGCCATCTGCCGTGAAGGACTCTGGCTTTGGGAGGTGACGAGAAGGGTGTACTGCCCGGACGACCGCGATCCGCCCGTTGGCTTCAGTGCTCTCCACTTCCCCATGTTCGGCGAATCCCCGGGACGCTGATCTCTCGCTCCACCCGACCCTCGTCCGGTCGCGGGCGGCCGAAGAGGTTCATTCTTCGAGAACGGGTGAGTCGACGGGCCCACGATTTTTCCCACTCTGTGATCTTCTCCCTCTGCGCGGAACTGGACTAACTGGTCTAATTGGACTGATTTCGATTCCACCGCCACGCTGTATCGCCGTCAGCCCCGGGGCGACCGGCGCCGGACGGGCCGGCACACGCCGATGAGTACCGTCCCGCGCGAAGCGCCGGACGGGTGGACGTTGCAGCGTGAGTTGCAGGAGGGTGCGTGAGCCCGCGCCCGCGCGAAGCGCCGGACTACACCAGCGGGTCCGCCGGGAGCGACGTCAGAGACGAGAGCCTCTCCGGACGTGTCGAACGATCACAGAACCTGTTCGACCAACTGCTGCCGCGCTCCCGCAGCAACGCCAGCGACCGGCTGGTGCCCCCGTTCAAGTCGGTGATGCTTCGGCGGTAAGCTTGATCGCCAGGTTCGGGGCGTCGGTGATGAGGGCGTCGGGTTGGAGCGCGGCCGCCTGCCGGATCTCCTCGCTCGTATTCGGCGTCCAGCAGGCGACACGCAAGCCGCGGGCGTGGGCGTCGGTGATCGTCTGCCGCGTGGCGAGGCTGAACTCGGGCATGAGCCAGCGGCATCTATGAGCGCCGGCGTCGTCGGCGGTGATCCCTCGGCCGATCAAGGCACGCGGGTGCGAGGGCGCGAGTTGTCGCGCGCATGCGAGCAAGGAGCTTTCAACCGACGCGATGACGGCACGACCGGCGAGATCGTGGCGGTCGATCAATCGCGCCAGCTCGCGGCAGAGGGTGGGATATCTCGCCTCGTTCTGCCTCTTGACCTCGATCAGGATCAGGTCGGCGTCCGCGATGGCGGCGAGCACGGCGTCCAGCGTGGGGACCGGCTCGTCGTGGGGCCAATCGATGAACGGGCCGTTGGCGCGGAGGCGCGAAAGCGTGGCGGCGGTGTGGTCGGCGATGGCGCCGCGGCCGGTGGTGGTGCGGTCGAGGGTGGCATCGTGGAGGACGACGCACTGGTGGTCCTTCGTGAGCTGAACGTCCAGCTCGAAGGCGCGAAGGCCGAGATCGCGCGCGTGGGTGAAGGCGCCGAGCGTGTTCTCGGGGGCTTCCAGGGACGCACCGCGGTGGCCACAGATAATCATGACAGATGCTCCGGTTCAAGAGGTGAGGGTGGACGAATGGTCGCGTCGCCGGTCGTGACCGGCATCGATCGTGCAGGTTGTGTCTGCCGGCGCCGCGGGGCACAGGACGATTCGCGAAAGATCGCCGTCGGCGACGTGATGCGGGGCGTCGTCGGCCCCCTGGCGGGAAGCAGCCGGGTCCTCGGACCCCCGCATCCGCCGCGTTACCGCGAAGGCGACGGCCCCTCGGGCTGACCCGACTGCTGCTCCAGGCGGGCCAGGCGCTGCTCGATCTGCGTGAGCTTGTGCAGAATCAGCACGTGCGTCTTCTTGGCGTCAATGCCCACGGGGCTGTCGGCGGAGCCGATGAGCTGCTCGATCCGCTTGTAGGTTTCCTGGTCGATGTTCGTGTCCATGATCCACCTCGGCCATGATTGAGGGTCGTCTTGTCACGCACAGCCTACCTTGGGCGACGCGGCCGGTCATCTATCCGGGGCAAAGACCACGGTGCATGGATCAGCACCGGCATGGGCTTCGGACATGACGCCTCGTCGGCGAGGCAGCCAATGGTAGCTCGCCTCTCGGGCCCCGCCAAGGTAGAGCGTGGTGGCCTCGGACAGGCAGAATCCTCGTCGGCTACGCCCGGGCAGGCCTAGAATGGCGTCACCCAACGCGGCAGGCGGTGTCCAGCCGCCGGTGCCGCGACCGGTCATAGGGGGAGATTCAAGGAGACAGACATGAACGCCCCCCATCTGCTTTCAACGCTGGCACAGGGCGCCGGCACCGCGGCTCTGGTCGCCGTGCTGGTGATCGCCGGCCTGATCGCGATCATCGTCCTGATGTTCGTGATCCAGCACTTCAACCTCTGGTTGCAGGCCCAACTCTCCGGCGCCCACGTCCGCTTCGTCGACATCATCGGCATGCGCTTCCGCAAGGTCGACCCGCGCACGGTCGTCCACTCCCGCAGTCCTGCTTGATCCGCTGCGCGATGCGGTCGGCGAGCTCGCGGAACCCGTCCGGCTCGGCGACCGCATCGTGGGCCAGGCGGCTGAGGATGATGTATGTCGCCATGGCGTCGCCTCCTTATGTACAAGCGGACCGAGCGTGTGCCCCCGGGCCCCGGGCCCCGGCAGCACGGTATCGCGGCGAATCATGATGCACTGCCCGGCCACGAAAAAGGCCGGCCACGCTGGGTCGTGTGC
>SLDI01000665.1:0-4119 GCA_007125385.1 Phycisphaeraceae bacterium
CCTCACGGCCGCGCTGGTCACGCGGTTGTCGCAGTCACCCGTGCGCTCGAGTTCGTCAAGGTTTGCCAGTGTCGTTTCCGCGATGTTGGCCAACGCCTCGCGTGTGAAGAAGCCCTGGTGGGCGGTCACCAGCACGTTAGGGAAGGTCGTCAGGCGGGCGAAGACATCGTCGTGGATCACCTGGTCCGACAGATCGCGGAAGAACAGGCTCGACTCCTCCTCGTACACATCCAGCCCCAGGTACCCGATCCGCCCCGACTTCAGCCCCTGGATCACATCGGTGGTCTCGATCAGCGCCCCGCGGCCGGTGTTGATCAGCATCACGCCCGGCTTCATGCGCTCGATTGCCGCCGTGTCGATCATGTGGTACGTCTGCGGCGTCAACGGGCAGTGCAGGCTGATGATGTCGCTTGCGGTGAAGAGCTCATCCAACGCGACGTAGCGCATGCCCAGCTCGCGGCAGGCGTCGCTGGGGTAGGGGTCATGCCCCAGCAGCTCGCAGCCGAAGCCGACCATGATCTGCGCCATCACCGTCCCGATCTGCCCGGTGCCGACGATGCCGATGGTTCGGCCATGGAGGTCGAAGCCCATCAGCGAGTTCAGCGAGAAGTTGCCCTCACGGACGCGGGCGTGGGCGCGGTGGAACTTGCGGTTGAGCGTGAGGATGAGCCCGACGGTGTGCTCGGCCACGGCGTGCGGCGAGTAGGCCGGTACGCGCACCACGTCGATGCCCAGCTCATCCGCAGCCACCAGATCGACGTTGTTGAACCCGGCGCAACGCAGCGCCACGTGCCGCGTGCCGGCCTCATGCAGCGCCCCCAGCGTCGGGCCGTCGAGCACGTCATTGACGAACACGCACACGGCGCGGAACCCGCCCGCCAGCGGGACGGTGTCCAGCTCCAGCCGGGGCTCGAAGTGGTGCAGCTCGTGATGATGCCGCTCGTTGGCGCCCTCCAGCGACTCGCGATCGTACGGCTTGCTCGAAAAGACGGCGACCTTCATGCCATGCCCCTTCATGCGGTGGTCATGGCAAGCGTAGCACGGCGGCTCACATCGGAACAAGGGTGTCACTGACAAGCGGAGTCCGCGAAGCTCATCAGCGGCCCGTGCCCACACGCACTGACAAGGCCGCGGACGGCCTTGTCAGTGGCAGCCATCGCCGTCACCCTGTCTCGTGGCGGCGTGGTTGTAGGGTGGGTAGAGCAAAGCGAAACCCACCGGATTTGTCGAGGATCTCCGACTTTCGTGGTGGGTTTCGCCTCGCTCTACCCACCCGACAACGGACCATCACGGCGTTGCGTGGCGACCGTTCATCACATCGTCGGCCGATACCGCTCCGGCAGGTGGCGGATCACCAGCTTCTCCAGCTCCACGACGACGTAGACGATCACGCCCGCCAGGATCAGGCTGCCCCACATCCACCACGGCACCGCAACCGTGTCGAACAGCGTGTTCGACAGCGGCAGGTAGGTCCACAGCAACTGCATGGCCGCCACCAGCCCGATCGCGTAGAGCACGTATCGGCTGCCGAGCAGCCCTCGGAACCCGACCACCGGGTCGAGGATCCGCCTCGTGTTGAACAGGTAGAACGCCTCGCACACCACCAGCGTGTTCACCGCGAGCGTGCGTGCCAGCATCAGGTAGTCTTCGCCGAAACGCTCTTCACCGAAGTAGCCGAAGATCGTCACGAACGCCCCATACACGAAAATCCACATCAGCACCGACACGAACGCGATCCGCCACAGGAAAAACCGCGACAGAATCGGCTCGCGCGGCTTGCGCGGCCGGCGACGCATCACGCCCGGCTCCGGCGGCTCGAACGCCAGCGCCAGCGCCATCGTCACTGTCGTGATCATGTTCACCCACAGAATCTGCACCGGCGTGATGGGCAGCTCCAGGCCCATGAAAATCGCCCCCATGATCGCCAGCGCCTGCGCCCCGTTGGTCGGCAGAATGAACAGGATCGCCTTCTGAAGGTTGTTGTAGACCGTCCGCCCCTCCTCCACCGCATGGGCGATCGAGGCGAAGTTGTCGTCGGCCAGCACCATGTCCGAGGCTTCCTTGGCCGCCTCCGTCCCCTTCTGCCCCATCGCCACCCCCACGTCGGCACGCTTCAGCGCCGGAGCGTCGTTGACCCCGTCGCCGGTCATCGCCACCACCTGGTCCCGGCCCTGGATCGCCTCGACCAGCCGCAGCTTGTGCGCCGGGTTCACGCGGGCGTAGACGTCCACCTCGCGCACGCGCTCGCGCAGCGTCTCGTCGTCGATCTCGTCGAGCTCACGCCCCGTGATCGCCGGCTTGTCCTCGCCGCCGATGCCCAGTTGCAGACCGATCGCCCGGGCCGTGGTCACGTGATCCCCGGTGATCATCTTCACGCGAATCCCCGCCTCGCGGCACTGGCCCACGGCCTTGATCGCCTCGTCCCGCGGCGGGTCGATAATCCCCACCAGCCCCAGCAGCGTCAGCCCCGACTCCACGTCGTCGAAATTCAGCGCCTGCTGCTGGTCGTGCGCCTCGTGCCGCGCAACGGCCAGCACGCGCTGGCCCTGCTCCGCCAGCGACTCGGCGCTGCGGGCCCACGCCCCAGCGTCCAGGGCCTGCGTCTGGCCGCCGGCCGTGACCTCGTGGGCGCACATCTCCAGCACACGCTCCGGCGCCCCCTTGACGTAGATCACCCCGTGGCCCTCGTGGTCGTGGTGCAGCGTGGCCATGAACTTGTGCTCGGACTCGAACGGGATCACGTCCGTGCGCGGCCAGTGCTTGGCCTCATCCTCAGCACTGAGCCCGGCCTTGAGCGCGGCGGCGACGAGCGCCCCTTCCGTCGGATCGCCCTGCAGCACCCATTGGCCGTCGTCGCGGTGGTAGACGGCCGCGTCGTTGCACAGCAGCGCCGCATGCAGCAGGTCGCGCAGCTCCGCCGCCTCCCCGTTGTCCACCGCGACCACCTGCCCCTGGTGCTCGTACGCCCCTTCCGGGCTGTAGCCCACCCCGGTCGTCTCGTAGACCCGCTCGCCCACGACCACGGCGCGCACGGTCATCTCGTTGCGCGTCAGCGTGCCGGTCTTGTCCGAGCAGATCACGGTCACCGAGCCCAGCGTGTCCACCGCCGGCAGGTGCCGGATGATCGCGTTGCGCCCGGCCATGCGCTGGACCCCGATCGCCAGCGTGATGGTCAGGATCGCCGGCAGGCCCTCGGGGATCGCGGCGACGGCGATGCCCACCGCCGCGAGAAAGTTGTCGGTGATGTCCCCTCCCCAGACCAGCCAGCCCACGAGGAAGGTGATGGTGGCGATGGCGAGGATGACCGCCGACAGCACGCGACCAAACTGGCCGATCTGCTCCAGCAGCGGTGTGGTCACCTGCTGGACCTGGGCGATCATCTCGCTGACCTTGCCGATCTCGGTCCGCTCGCCCGTCGCCACCACCACCCCCTCCCCGCGCCCGGACGTCACCAACGTGCCCGAAAAGGCAATGCAGAAGCGGTCGCCCAGCGACGCGTCCGACTCCACCGGCTCGGTCGCCTTGTCCACCGGCACCGACTCGCCGGTCAGAATCGCCTCGTCGATCCCCAGGTCCTTGACCCGCGCCAGGCGCAGGTCGGCGGGCACCTTGTCCCCCGACTCGAGCACCACCACGTCGCCGGGGACGATCTCCTCCGCCGGCACCGTCCGCCGCTGCCCGTCACGCATCACCACCGCCTCCAGCGAAAGCATGTGGCGGATCGCCTCCAGGGCGCGCTCGGCCTTGCCCTCCTGCACGTAGCCGATGATCGCGTTGATCACCACCACCGCCAGGATCACCCCGGTGTCGATCCAGTGCCCCAGCAGCGCGGTGACCACCGCCGCGACAATGAGGATGTAGATGAGAATGTTGTGAAATTGCTTGAGAAAGCGAACGATCGCGCTCTGCTTCTGCGGCGGCTTGAGCCGGTTCGGCCCCTGCTCCGCCAACCGGCGCTCGGCCTCGGCCTGGCTCAGGCCCTTGGGGCCGGTGTCCAATCGCTCGTAGACCTGCTCCGCGGGCTGGTCGTGGAAACCGGTCGGTTCTTGGGTCGGCGGCGGCATGATCGTGGTGGTCATCGTAGGCGTTCCGGCATCATGGGGGAAAAGCTGGCCACCA
>SLDI01000139.1:0-4119 GCA_007125385.1 Phycisphaeraceae bacterium
AACTCCGCCCCCCGCCGCCGGCCCGCGGCTTGCCGCTTCGCGAAACCACCCTGCCGCGATCGTGGCCGATTCCCTCTTGACTTGCCCGCATCCGATGTCATACTCAAGGAGTCATGGACACGCAGGCGTTCTTTTTTGGCTACTTCTGGTTTGACCCCGCGCCGGCCGCGATGGGTTTGACGCTGTAGCCGAGCTTGAGCAAGCAATCGGAAACAGGCGACCCTGACGCGGCCAAACGCGTCAGGGTTTTTTTATTGGCTGAACCCCGCCCCGAGAGCGAGACCTTGCCACGAAGACACGAAGAACACGAAGGGAGCACGAAGGGGCATGTGCCTTTGCCCTGCTTCGCGACCTTCGCGGCCCTTCGGGCCTTCGCGGTTGAACCGACCACCCCCCACCCCATCGACACAGGAGCAACGCCATGATCGTCGTCATGAAGCCCGAGGCCAGTGAGCAGCAGGTCGAGCACGTGTGCGAGCTGATCCGGGAGATGGGCCTGCGCGACCACGTGATCCACGGCACGGAGCTGGTGGTTGTCGCCGCGATCGGCGAGGACCGCCGCAAGGACCAGGGCCGCGTCGAGCGGGCGGCCGGGGTCGACCGCGTGATGCGCGTGCTCGCGCCCTACAAGCTCGCCGCCTACGAGACGCGCAAGCGCCGAACGCAGGTGCGCCTCGGCGACAGTTGCGTCATCGGCGACACGGAGGTGAACATCATCGCCGGGCCTTGCAGCGTCGAGGGCGAGGAGGCGCTGCTGGCGGTGGCGGAGGCGGTCAAGCAGGCCGGCGCCCACGCCCTGCGTGGCGGGGCGTTCAAGCCGCGCACCAACCCCTACGCCTTCCAGGGCCTGGGCGAAGAGGGGCTGAAGCTGCTGGCCGAGGCCAGGCGGCGCACGGGCCTGGCGGTGGTGACGGAGGTGGTCACGCCCGAGGACGTGGAGATGGTCGCCGAGTACGCCGACTGCCTTCAGATCGGCACGCGCAACGCGCAGAACTTCAAGCTGCTCGAGGCCGCGGGCAAGCAGCCCAAGGCGGTGCTCTACAAGCGCGGCATGAGCATGACGATCGACGAGTACCTCCAGGCGGCCGAGTACATCCTGGCCGCGGGCAACGAGCAGGTGATCCTGTGCGAGCGGGGCATCCGCACGTTCGAGGACCACACGCGCAACACGCTCTCGCTCTCGGCGGTGCCCGAGCTGCGTGAGCGGACGCACCTGCCGGTGATCGTCGACCCCTCGCAGGGCACCGGCCACGCCCGGCTGGTGCCCGCGATGTCCCGCGCCGCCGTCGCCGCCGGCGCCGACGGGCTCATCATCGAGACCCACCACGACCCGGAGCACGCCCTGACCGACGGGGCGCAGTCGGTCACGCCGGACGTGCTGGCGGAGCTGGTCCGCAGCATCGGGCGGATCGCCGAGGCCCTGGACCGCACCTGCCGCAATCACGTGCCGGTGTAAGCCCGGCCGCCTGCGGCTTCGCGAAGCTCCCCGCTTCGAGCCGGAGACGCCCGCGCCCCTTGCAGCGGGTCGCCTCCGACCGCCGACCCCCGCCCGGCGCCGGCGACGGGGGTGCTTGCCGCGGTGATGCCGCACCGGCGCCGGTCCCCTGGTGTGCGCCGTTCACTTGCTGGCGCGTCAGAGCCCTTCTAAACTATCTCAGGGCCTCGATAACGCTCGGCGGGCCGCCGACGGTTCGCGCCGCGGGTGGCGCCGGGCTTGATTCACGCCGCGTTCGGGACGAGATAAACACGGGCGACCCAGGCCGGCGCGGCTGGGCTCGGGCCGAGCCGGGGGGGCCAATCCACGATAATGAAGGACGTTTTCATGGCGACCGCGACCCAGGACAAGGCCCGGGCCCGCCCCTCCGACCAGTTGGACGGGTCCCGCCTGATGGACCTGCTGCACCAGATGATGCTCATCCGCCGCTTCGAGGAGCGGACGATGCAGAGCTACATGCAGCAGAAGATCGGCGGGTTCTGCCACATCTACATCGGCCAGGAGGCCGTGGCCGTCGGCTCCATCGCCGCCGCCCGCGACGACGACCCCGTCATCACCGCCTACCGCGACCACGGCCACGCGCTGGCCCGCGGCATGCACCCCAACTACGCCATGGCCGAGCTCTACGGCAAAATCACCGGCTGCGCCAAGGGCAAGGGCGGGTCCATGCACTTCTTCGACAAGCCCCGGCACATGTACGGCGGGCACGCGATCGTCGGCGGCCAGTGCCCGCTGGGCGTCGGGATCGCCTTCGCCATCCAGTACAACCGCGAAGACCGGGTCTGCCTGTGCTACCTCGGCGACGGGGCGCTGAACCAGGGCGCCTTCCACGAGTCGATGAACCTCGCCGCCATCTGGCGGCTGCCCATCATCTTCGCCGTCGAGAACAACTACTACTCCATGGGCACGCACATCGCCCGCGGCACCGCCATGGCCGAGGACCTCTCCAAGAAGGCCGACGCCTACGGCATGCGCTACGCCGAGTGCGACGGCCTGGACCTCCTGGAGATCTACGACACCTTCCACACGGAGATCGAGAAGACGCGCGGCTCGACGACGACGGTGCTCAACCACGACGAGGACGCCGGCGACGGCCCCTGCTTCATCAACGTCAGGACGTACCGGTACCAGGGCCACTCCATGTCCGACCCGCAGAAGTACCGGACGAAGGACGAGGTCAAGGAGATCCAGCAGCGCGACTGCATCAACCTGCTGGTCAACCACCTCATCGAGCGTGAGCTGGTCAGCCAGGAGCAGATCGACGAGCTGGATCAGCGGGCGAAGCAGGAGGCGATCGACTGCGTCAAGTACGCGGAAGAGGCGCCCGAGCCGGGGAGCGAGGAGATGTACACGGACGTGTTCAGCCAGCCGTTCCCGCCTTTTGAGAAGGGCGAGCTGCCGGCGATGATTCGTGATGACAACAGCGGGGAGTGAGGGGAGGGGCGATTGCGAGCCGGCGGTACAGGAGCACGACCATGCGGACGTTGGGTCAGGTGTTCCCGATCCTGATGATCCTGTTGGGTGTGGTGTACACGCTCAGCAGCTTCGCGCAGCCGGAAACCGCCTCGCACGCCATCGCCGCCGCGGTGCTCTTCGGAAGCGTTTTCGTCGGCTACCGCTTGAAGTGGCGGTGATCAGGGCATGTTGACTTGTGGGTAAGTGATGATTCAGACGGCATCGACACAACCGCGGGAGTTCGCACCCGGCAGCAGCGGATGGTGCCTGGCCGACCTGGACGATCCGCAGGTGGAGCGGCTGTGGGACGAGGGGCGGCTGGAGATGCTCGAGGGGGTGCTTGTCCAAATGGGAGCGGCTTACTACAACCACCTGCGCGTCGTACATCGCCTGCTGCGGCAGCTTGAGGATCAACTTGAACAGCAGGGAGGCGACGTCTCGCTGGAGGTCGATCTGGTGCTCGATGAGCAGACGGTCCTCAAGGCTGACGCCGTGCTGACCCTGCCCGAGGACAGGCGTCGTCAGCGTCAGGCTCGGCCCGCGAGCTCGGAGGAAGATCTGGGCCGCCTGCGCGTCCCGCCGACGATCGTCATCGAGTCGGTCAGCCGGGGCCACGAGCGTCACGATTACGAAGTCAAGCGCCGCCGCTATGCCGCTTTCGGCGTGCCGAATTATTGGGTCGTCAACCACTTCGACAAGTCGCTGCTGTGCCTGACGCTTGACCAGGGCCAGTACCGCGAGGACGCCCGCGGCCAGGGCGAGGACGAGCTTCGGCCCGCGGCGCTGCCCGGACTGGTGATCCGCCTCAAGGACGTGTTCCGCAGCCCACGATGAAAGGCAGGACCATGGCAGATGTCAGCGTACGTGACGGCGAGGACAGTGTGACGATCCAGGGCAGCCACCCGGCGGTGTCCATCGCCTGGGCCGTGTGCATCTTCGTGTTCCTGATCACGCTGGTCTTCGCGATCTTCGCCACGCAGCACATGGCGGTGATCCCCTACATCGCCGGCGTGCTGGCGGTGATGGGCGTGTCCCTGGCGGTGATCGCGACCCGGCGATCAACATCCGGAGCCCGGACATGAATCAACTCACGCAACACGAGCTCAATGACCAGCAGTGGCACGACGCGGCGAACTGGAGCGGCCCGGCGTTCATGGCGCTCTACTTCA
>SLDI01000181.1:0-4114 GCA_007125385.1 Phycisphaeraceae bacterium
CGAGGCGGGCTGGCGCTCGTCGTGCGAGCCGTGGTCGTGCTGGCTGTGATGATGATGATGGTGGTGCGATTCGCCGGCGTGAGCGCTGGCCAGGTGCGTCGGCTGGGCGAGGCTGCCGGTGAGCATGACCAGCGCCACCAGCACCGCGCCCATCGCGCTCGCCAGTCCCTGGGCAGGCCGGTCACCGCTGCGCCGGAATCGGCGGCGGTGGCGGGGATGGTGGCGGGGGGGGCTCATGCGTTGCAGCTCCTGCACAAGCCGAACAGGACCAGCTCATGGTCTTCGAGCTTGAAGCCGGCGGGCGTCAGCGGGGTGATGTTGCCGGGGCAGCCTTCGACCTCGTAGACGCTGCCGCAGCCGCGGCAGGCGAAGTGGTGGTGGTGGTGCTTGCCCGCCGGCTCATAGCGCGTCGCCGAGCCGGGCACCTCCACCGCTGCGAGCCAACCTTCTGTGACACCGATCTTTACGGCGCGGTAGACCGTCGCCAGCCCCAGGCCGGGCGCCAGGGTGCCGGCGGCGTCGAGGATCTCCTGGGGCGACAGCGGCCGATCGGCGCGCCGCACCGCCTCGCGGATGGCCTGTCGCTGCTGGGTCTGACGCTCACTCATGCCGGCGTCCGATTGATAACCGATTCTCAACAACCGGTAATCTAACGGCAGCGCCGGGCCTGGTCAAGGGGGGATGTGGGGGTTGGGGTTCGGGGATCGGGGATCCGCAGAAGGGCATCCGCTGCGCCTCTGCACCTGTGCGGATCCCCGAACCGCGAACCTGGTTCCTCAGGCCGCGTGCTGGCGGCTGTTCCGCGTGCGGGACAGGAGCATCCGGCGGTAGTGCGCGTAGCCCAGCCACCAGGGGTGACGCAGCAGTTGCTGCCAGAGCAGACGCCGGGCATCGTCGTGGCGGGCCTCGGCCTCGGCGAGGGTGTAGATGCAGCGACGCTCGTCGCAGTTGCGCGCAAGAAGCACCTGCTCGCGACGGGGCAGGTGATGCGCCTGCCGGGCCGCGACCTCGATGAACTCCCGGCCGTGGCGCAGCACCTCCTTGATCGAGCGCGTGCCGGTGCCTTCATGCCGCGCCGCCAGGGCGAGATTGACGATCGTCGGTGACGTGCCGGCTGCGATCAGCCTCGCGTGCAGGTCGTAGTCGAACGCGTAACGGTAGTGCGCGTCGAAGCAGCGCCGGCCTGTGACCAGCTCCCGGCGGTAGAAGCAGGCCGGGCGCGGCAGCACGCCGGTGTCGTGGGCCAGGAAGCTCAGCAGCGAAGGTGGCGCGGCCGCCTGGATCTGGCCAAGCTCCTCGTCCTGCGGCGAGAGGTTCACGCAGTGGCCGACCACCCAGCGGGCCTGCGGCTCGGCGGTGAATCGCCGGGCCACCTCCTCGAGCGCGTGCGGCAGGTACAGATCGTCGCTGGGCAGGATGGCGATGATGTCGCCGCCCGCGCTGGCCAGGGCGGCGTTGATCGCCTCGGCGGGCCCGGCGTCCGGGGCGCTCGCCCAGCCGGCCAGCTCGTCGGCGTAGCGCTGGATGATGTCCAGCGACCCGTCGCGCGACCCGCCGTCGACCACGATGTGCTCGACGAAGGGGTAGGCCTGGTCCAGCACGCTGCAGATGGCCCGCTCCAGGTAGGGGCCGTTGTTCAGGTTGGGCGTGATGATGGTGAAGGTCGGTCGCGTCATGGGCCCCTCTTGGTTGGAGATGATGTTGCCCCTCTGACGTCGTTGGTATCGGCCCGGCGCGCGGCCGACTGAAGCGCGCCTTTTGCCTGATCGTCACAATCGCGCATGTCGCCTTCTCGCGGACAACATGGGAGGGCGGCGAGGTGGAGCGTTATCGGGCGTGGTGCGATGTTGGCATTGCTGATGAGACGACGGGTCGCGCTTCGCTTGACCCGTCGCTCCAACCCTGGGCTCCGTCCGGGGCCATGGGTTGCAAGGCGTTGCTTCGTGCCTTCGTGGCGCGTCTCGGATATCCTCGGGCGCATGGACAGTCCCCTGAAGCGCCACGGGGCCAACCCCGTGCTCACCGCCGACGACGTGCCGTATCACGCGACGCTGGTGTTCAACGCCGGCGTGGCGAAGTTCGCCGGGCGGTACGTCATGATCTTCCGCAACGACTACGGCCGATGGGGCGACACCCGGTTCGACGGCACCAACCTGGGCCTGGCCACGAGCGACGACGGCGTCGCCTGGCAGGTCGCCCCCGAGCCTTGCATCACGCTCGAGACCGCCCGCCGGCTGGCGGCGCCGTTCTTCGCCCCTCGCGACGTGGACCAGGAAGTCAAGCGCTTCTACGACCCGCGCCTGACGGTGATCGACGGGCGGCTGTTCATGTGCTTCGCCATCGACACCGCCCACGGCATCCTCGGCGGCATCGCGGTGACCGATGACCTGGCGACGTTCGAGGTGCTGAGCATCAGCGTGCCCGACAACCGCAACATGGTGCTGTTTCCCGAGCGCCTCGGCGGGCGCTACGTCCGCCTGGAGCGCCCGATGCCCGTCTACAGCCGCCGCGGCCGCGACACCTTCGACGTCTGGCTCGGCGCCAGCCCCGACCTGCGCTGCTGGGGCGGGCATCGCCTCGTGCTCGGCGTCGAGGACCTGCCCTACGCCAACGACAAGATCGGCCCCGCGGCCCCACCCGTGCGCACGGACCGCGGCTGGCTCACCACGCTGCACGGCGTCGACCGCGACGAGTCACGCGGCAAGCACGGCTGGGAGCCGAGGTGGACCAAGCGCTACGTGGCCGGCCTGGCGCTGCTGGATCTGAACGACCCGTCCCGGGTCCTGGCCGTGGCCCGGCAGCCCCTGCTTGCGCCCGAGGCCGGCTACGAGACCGGCGAAGGCGCCACGCCCGAGACGGACGGCTTCCGCAACAACGTGATCTTCCCCGGCGGGATGATCCTCGAAAACGACGGCGAGGTGAAGATCTACTACGGCGCCGCCGACACCACCGAGTGCCTGGCCACGGCGCACGTCGATGATCTGGTGCGGTTCTGCCTGCAGGGGTGAGGCGATCGCCCACGGGCACGGCGGGGCCGGGCCGTTTGCCGGGCGCCGCGGGCGGGGGTATGATGCTCGATTACGCAACGCCGCTCGGCGGACGTGGCCCGGGGCCGCGGCTGGCCGGCGTCCCGGCGCGTCGAGCCGGGGCCACCGAGCGGGGAAAGGACCCTCTCAAGATGGCTGAGACCGCTGCCGCAACGCTGTACGACGGCCTGTTCCTGATGAACCCGCAGGCGGTGGGCACCGACCTGGCCGGGGCGATCGAGCGCGTGCGCGAGATTCTCCAGCGCCACCAGGCCGAGATCGTCTCGATCCGCAAGTGGGACGACCGGCGCCTGGCGTACCCGATCGCCGGGCAGAAGCGAGGCGTGTACATCCTGGCGCTGTTCCGCGTCGCCGGGCAGGCGATCGCCCGGATCGAGCGGGACTGTCACCTCAGCGAGGAGGTGGCGCGGGTGATGGTGATCCGCGGCGACCACCTTGGCGAGGTGGAGATCGAGCAGGAGAAGAAGGCGGCCGAGACCACGCAGGCCGAGGCCCAGATGCGAGAGGCCGGCGAGCCGAGCGAGCAGCCGGCGTCGGCGGAGCAGGGGTGAGCGGACGTCCACTCGAATAACCGCGAAGGGGCGAAGCGGGCGAAGGGCGCGAAGAGGAATCCAGGCTGAGGTCCGTTTCGCGTCCTTCGCTCGCTTCGCTGCTTCGCGGTGCAACGCGAAGCGGCATTGTCGCTCGGATGCCGTGTTATGCCGAATCTGAACAAAGTCATGCTCATGGGTAACCTGACCCGCGACCCGGAGCTGCGCTATACGCCCAACAACACGCCGGTGGTGAACCTGGGCATGGCCATCAACGACCGCTGGCGCAACCAGCAGGGCGAGCAGCAGGAGTCGACGACCTTTGTGGATTGCGAGGCGTTCGGCCGCACCGCCGAGGTGATCAACCAGTACATGCGCAAGGGTCGGCCGATCTACCTTGAGGGTCGGCTCAAGCTCGATCAATGGCAGGACAAGGACGGCAACAACCGCTCCAAGCTCAAGGTCGTGGTGCTGGGGTTCCAGTTCATCGACAGCAACCGCGCTGATGGCGGCGGCGGTGGTGGCGGCGGCTACGAG
>SLDI01000201.1:0-4110 GCA_007125385.1 Phycisphaeraceae bacterium
CTTGTCAGTGCTGGTTTCGATATTGGTGTCAGTGTTGGTGGCGGTGGCGGGGGCGGTGGCGGGGAGCACTGACAAGCTCCGCGGACTCCGCTTGTCAGTGGCACCCGTGATCGGGGGCGACGCGTGGTGGGTTTCGCTTCGCTCTACCCACCCTACTCGATCATCCTCGATGGTCAGTTGCATGGCGAGCACCTCGCGCTCGTGCTGTCGCTGGGCGATGACCGTGCGGGCCGGGCTGGTCATGGCGGCGACAGAGTCCTCGAGGGACTGGAGCACGGGCCAGGGCACGATCCCGAGGATGAGGCAGCCCAGGGCCAGGGGCGTCAGCGTCCAGATCTCGCGGGTGTTGAGATCGCTCACGGCCGGGCCGTGCTCGGCGTCGTCGTGCGCGGGCACGCGCACCGGGCCGAAAAGCACCTTGCCCATCATGTAGAGCAGGTAGATCGCGGCGAGGATCATGCCCACGGCCGCGGCGACGGCGTAGGGCCAGCCCAGCACGGTCGTGGGCGAGAGGAAGGTGCCCAGCACCGTGAGGAACTCGCTGACGAACCCGTTGAGCCCCGGCAGGCCGACGCTCGCCATGACGAAGAAGCCCATGAAGAACGCCCAGACGGGCATGACGCGGGCCAGGCCGCCCATCAGCGCCATCTCGCGGGTGTGGAAGCGTTCGTAGATCATGCCCACGCACAGGAACAGCGCCCCGGTGGACAGGCCGTGGTTGATCATGTACTTGACCGCGCCGGAGGCGCCGATGTCGGTGGCGTCGAGCGCGAACAGGCCGAGGACGCAGAAGCCCAGGTGGCTCACCGACGAGTAGGCGATGAGCTTCTTGATGTCGCGCTGGACCCAGCAGATGAGCGCGGTGTAGAGGATGCCGATGACCGCGACGATGCCGATGTAGGGGGCGAAATCGACGACGGCGTCGGGGGCCATGGGCAGGGCGAAGCGCAGCAGGGCATAGGTGCCGAGCTTCAGCAGCACGCCGGCGAGCACGACGGAGCCGGCGGTCGGCGCCTCGGTGTGCGCCAGCGGCAGCCAGGTGTGCACGGGCCAGAGGGGCACCTTCACCGCGAACCCGGCGAGCAGGGCGGCGAGCACCCACGCCTGGGCGGACCAGGGCATCGCCTGGGCGGAGGCGTAGAGGTCGACGATCCGGAAGGTCCACGTGCCGGTGAGCGCGAAGTGGTACCAGGCGACGTAGATGAGCCCGGCGAGCGTGAGCATCGAGCCGGCGAAGGTGTAGAGGAAGAACATCCGCGCCGCCTTGAGCCGCTCGGCCGAGCCCCAGATGCCGATCAGGAAATAGAGCGGCACCAGCGTGAACTCGAAGCAGACGTAGAAGAAGATGAGATCCGTGGCGACGAACACGCCGGTCATGGCCGCCTGGAGGATCAGCAGCCAGAAGTAGAACTCGCGAACCCGCTGGCCCACGGCCGTGAGCGAGCCGAGCATCACGATGGGCATGAGGAACGTCGTCAGCAGCACCAGCCACAGCGAGATCGAATCCATGCCATAGCTGAAGCTCAGCCCGAAGGCGGGGATCCAGTTGACCGCGCCGGCGAGCTGCATCTGGCCGGTGGCGGACCAGTCGAAGCGAAAGGCGGCGACGAGCGCGATGAAAAACGTCAGCGTCGTCGAGCCCACGGCCCAGAGCCAGGCGTTGCGCGGCTGATCGAACCAGTCGCCGCGCGCAAGCATCACGAACGCCGCGACCAGCGGCAGGAGAATCAGCAACGGGATGAGCCAGCTATCGAGCATTTCGATTCCGATGCAGAATGCAGAATGCAGAATGCAGAATGGCGCAGCACGCGCGGCGGGCGCTCACTGGCTGACTCCGATTTCTGCATTGATCATTCTGCATTCTGAATTCACCTATGGTGCGATCATGGCCCAGATCAGCAGGGCGATGACGGCCACGCCGCCGGCCATGCCCAGGCCGTAGCCCTGGAGCTTGCCATGCTGAAGCGGGCGCAGGCTGTAGCCCAGCAGCCGCGGCAGCCAGGCGACGCTGTAGACCAGGCCGTTGATGATGAGCTGGTCGATGCCGTAGAAGATCTGCCCCAGCACGCGCAGCGGCCGGCGGAAGACCAGATCGTACAGCTCGTCGACGTAATACTTGTCGTGAAGCACGCGAACGACGGGGCGCGTGGCGTTGGCGAGCTTCGTCGCCGCGTCGCGGTTGAGCCAGTGCAGGTAGGCCGCCAGCGCCACCGCCACGATGGCGATGGTGCCCGAGACCCAGAGCATGAGCGTATGCACGTCCATGCCCAGCAGCGTGCCATACTCGGGGCGGACCATCGGCTCACCGGTCGAGCCGGCCACGGACGCGCCGATCCATGCATAGCCCGGGCCGAAGCCCACCACCAGCCAGCTCAGCAACGCGCCGACCGCCAGCACGAGCAGCGGCAGGTTCATCGGCCACCAGGGCATCTCGTGCGGCCCCCCGCCACCGTGGTGGTCGTCGTGAGCATGGTCGTGAGCGTCATGCGCCGGGGCGCGATGCTCAGCCGCGGCCGCGTGAGACTCGGTGTCCTCCTCGCCGCCATGGTGCTCCTCGCCCATCTCGTACCGCTCCGGGCCTAGAAAGACGCGGAACCAGACGCGGAAGCCGTAGCTCGCGGTGATGAACGCTGTGAGCAGCCCCATCACACCCAGCACGGCGAACCAGACGTTCTCCGCGCCGGTCATCTGCGCCCGGTCGAACGCCGCGGCGATGATGAGATCCTTGCTCCAGAAACCGGCCGTAAACGGAATGCCCGCCAGCGACAGGCAGGCGGCGAACATCAGCCAGCAGGTCACCGGCATCTTGTGCCGCAGGCCCGACATCTTGCGCAGATCAAGCTGGCCCGCCATCGCATGCATGACGTTGCCGGCCGTGAGGAACAACAGGCCCTTGAAGAACGCGTGGCTGATCAGGTGCCACATCCCGCCCACGACGCTGAGCACGCCCACGCCCAGGATCATGTACCCGAGCTGCGACACCGTCGAGAAGGCGAACACGCGTTTTATATCGTTCTGCGCCAGCGCGATGGTCGCCGCAAACAGCGCGGTGACGCCGCCGATGGTCGCGACGGCGGTCAGGGCGTAGGGGGAGAGCTCGTACAGCGGCAGCAGCCGGGCGATCATGTAGACGCCCGAGGTGACCATCGTCGCGGCGTGGATGAGCGCCGAGACGGGGCTCGGGCCCTCCATGGCGTCGGGCAGCCAGACGTAGAAGGGGATCTGGGCGCTCTTGCCCAGGGCCCCGGCCAGCAGCAGGAACGGCGCCGCCTGGATCATCCACAGCGGGGCGGCGGTGGCGCGGGCGTACGCGGCCGCAGCCCCACCCTCGAGCGTTGCGGCGTCCACGCTGCCGAGCATCGCCTGCACCGCCGGGATGAAGTCGGCGTACTTGACCGACCCGAACGTGTAGAAGACGGTGAAAATGCCCAGGGCAAAGCCGAGGTCGCCCACGCGGTTGACGATGAACGCCTTCTTCGCCGCCGCCACCGCCGAGGGCTTCTCGTAGTAGTAGCCGATCAAGAGGAACGAGGCCAGGCCCACCATCTCCCAGCCCAGGAACAGCAGCACGAGGTTGTCGGCCATGACCATCGAGGCCATGGCGAAGATGAACAGCGACACGGCCGCGAAGAACCGCGCGTAGCCCCGGTCCCCGGCCATGTAGCCGGTGGCGTACAGCGCCACCAGCGAGCCGATGCCCGTGACGACGAAGAGCATGACCATCGTCAGCGGGTCCATGAAGTAGCCGAAGTCCACCTCCAGGTCGCCCACGTAGATCCACTTCAAGGCCGTGACGACCTCGAAACCCTCACGCGGGACGTTGGGGTAGACCGCCACGGCCAGCAGGAACGCGACGAAGATCGACCCGACGCTGATTGGTGCCGCGAGCTTGCGCCATGGGCGCTTGACGCAGCAGATCAGCGCCAGCACCGCGCCGAAAAGCGGCAGCCAGGGGATCCACACGGCATGTTGAATGTCCAGGCTCATCGGGTCTCAGTTCCCCGCCGCGGCGCGGGCCGGCTGGGCAAGGTCATCGTCATCGGTTCAGGCTCAGCTTCGCGAAGCCGCAAGCGGCTGAGTCTTTTCTGCATTCTGCATTCTGAATTCTTA
>SLDI01000463.1:0-14438 GCA_007125385.1 Phycisphaeraceae bacterium
AAAGTGGGTGCCACGGCTTGACCGCGAAGCGGCAAGCCGTGTGACGGCCGACGGAGACACGGCTTGCCCTTCGGGACAAGCCGTGGCACCCCCACTCCTGCGGTTTTCGGACGGAGCCTAGGCTCCGTCCGGGGAATGGTGCCACGGACAAGATCGTGCCCGGCCTTGTCCGTGCGTTACGGCGTAGGCGTGTGTTGAACCGATCCGCCACTGACAAGCCCGGCAGACTCCGCTTGTCAGTGGCCCCCCCGCTTCGCGGATTCGTCGCCAGGCCCCTGGCTTGGAGGTGCCGATCCCGCCGGGCGAGCGGCCGTCGAGGGACCCATGAACGAGCGCATCACGATCGTGCCGCGTCCTGCGCGGGTGGACGGCCGCAACGGCTGGTTCGAGCTCAAGCCCGCCAGCCGCGTGCTGTGCGCCGGCCCCGGGGCCGAGGCGGTCGCGGAGCTGCTGGCCGAGTATCTGCGCCCGGCCACGGGCTACGAGCTGCCGGTGGGGCAAGGCGAGCAGGGCCAGGCCGGTGACATCGTGGTTGTCGCAAGCGGCGAGCCGGCGCCCGACGACGCCGGGTTCGTGCCCGAGGCCTACGCCATCGAGGTGGGCGAGGCGGCGAGGCTCGAGGCGGAGTCGCCGGCGGGCCTGGCGCGGGCGATCCAGGCGCTGCGCCAGCTCTTCCCCGCCGAGGTCTTCGCCGCCGACGTGCAGCGCGTCGAGTGGCGTATCCCCTGCCTGCGCATCGAGGACGCGCCACGCTTTCGCTGGCGCGGGCTGCACCTGGACGTCGCCCGCCACTTCTTCAGCGTCGAGGAGGTCTGCCGGTTCATCGAGCTGGCGGCCATGCACCGCTACAACATCGTCCACCTGCACCTGACCGACGACCAGGGCTGGCGCATCGAGATCAAGAAGCACCCCAGGCTGACCGAGGTCGGCTCCGTCCGCGCGGGCACCGTCGTTGGCCACGGCCGCCACCGCCCCTGGCGACTGGACCACCAGCCCTACGGCGGGTACTTCACGCAGGAGGACATCAAGAGCCTTGTCGCGTTCGCCGCCCGTCGGCACGTCACGCTCGTGCCCGAGATCGACATGCCCGGGCACATGCAGGCCGCCATCGCCGCCTACCCGGAGCTGGGCAACACCGGCCAACCGCTGGAGCCGCGCTGCCACTGGGGCATCTCGCACAACATTCTCAACGTCGAGCCGGGCACCGTCCGCTTCATGCAGGACGTGCTGGATGAGGTGGTGGCGCTGTTTCCGTCGCGGTTCATCCACGTCGGCGGCGACGAGGCGCCCAAGCAGCAATGGGCCGACAGCGAACGCGCCCAGCAGCGCATGGCCGAGCTGGGCTTGAAGAGCGAGGAGGAGCTGCAAAGCTGGTTCATCCGCCAGATGGACGAGCACCTGCAGTCGCACGGCCGGCGGCTGATCGGCTGGGACGAGATATTGGAGGGCGGGCTCGCCCCCGGCGCGACGGTGATGAGCTGGCGCGGCGAGAAGGGGGGCATCGCCGCGGCGCAGCAGGGCCACGATGTCGTCATGGCGCCGGGGCATCACGTGTACTTCGACCACTACCAGGCTGAGCCCAGGAGCGAGGAGCCGCTGGCCATCGGCGGCATGTCCACGACCGAGCACGTCTACGCCTACGAGCCGGTGCCCGCCGAGCTGGCCGACGGCCAGGCCCATCGCGTGCTCGGGGCCCAGGGCCAGCTCTGGACGGAGTACATCGGGCACGTCCGGCAGCTTGAGTACATGACCTACCCGCGGGCCTGTGCCCTGGCGGAGGTGCTCTGGCGCAAGCCGGAGGAAAAACGCTACACCGATTTTCTCGAGCGGTTGGCCGAGCATCGCCAGCGGTTGGCGGTGCTGGGCGTCAACGCGCACCCGCGGCCATAGCTTCCCGTGAGCCCTCGCCCCCGGGCCAGGCGGGGGATGCAGCTCATAAGAGTAGCGGGTGCGGCGTTGGATGATCGGGGTGCCACTGGCGGCTTGCCCGCCAGTGCCCAGGCGCACCGCGGCCCATCGACCGTACAAACGGCGTGGGCGTTGCGTGATCGAACCACCCACGCCGTACGGGCCGCCGAAGCACTGGCGGACAAGCCGCCAGTGGCACCGAACGCCGCTACGAATGGAGCGGGCGTGCGCTCCAACCGTCCCCGGGCGCTGTATACTCGCCGGCATCTCATGTGACGTTTTCCCCCGGTCGAAGGAGTGACGTGATGAACATGGCCAGGACATGGACGACGGGTGCGATGCTCGCGGCTGCGATGACGCTCGCCGGCTGCGCCGGTGATCCCACCCCCACGGCGGACCCCGACCCCGACCCCGCCACCGCCGCCGGTCCCACCTGGGACGAGGTCCAGGACATCAAGCGCGAGCTGCTGACCTCCGCCGCCGCCAACGCCCTGGCCCAGCAGAAGCGCGACGCCCTTGATCCCGTCGCCCTGCCCATCCCGGAAGCGTTCGAGACCGCCGGCGAGCTTAACGCCGAGCACCTCGGCGACGGCCGCATCGCCGTCGAGGCCACCGTCCAGCCCGCGCGGGGCGACGAGCCCGGCAGCGAGTCGCTGCGCTTCGAGCTGGACGAGCCCATCAACATGCTCGAGCACAGCGGCCTGGCGATGACCGTGCGTGTCGACGACGTGACCAGCTCCGAGGTGCGTTTCGGCGTGCGCCTGATCGCCGCCGACGGCTCCACCGCCGACATCCTGCCCATGGTGCCCGTCGCCAGCGCCTGGGGCGAGGACGAGCACGAGATCTACCTCGACTGGGCGTTCATCAACTACGCCGACGTCGCCGACGCCATCGCCGTGCTCGAGGACGTCGCCGCCATCGAGTTCAGCGTCGCCGGCCGGCTGCGCACGCCCGAGCGGGGATCCAGCCGGCAGGTCCAGCCCGCCCGCTTCGAGCTCGCCGAGCTGCGGGTCGTGGACTACCTCCAGGGCTCGTACGACCCCAACCGCCACAGTTGGGGCTGGGACGACTCCGACCGCCGCGACCTGACGCTTCAGCACCGCACGCAGGAGGTCACCGGCATCGTCGCCCACTTCGCCGGCGACCAGGCCGTCGCCTCCGCCATCGAATCGCTCGACATGGCCGCGCGCACCCAGTGCTGGGACGGCTCGTTCCTCGACGGCCGACGCGGCGCCCGCACCGTCACCAGCGGCGAGTACACCCACGGCTTCACGCTCTGGGGCCTGATGGACGGCTACGAACGCCTCGAAGAGCTCGGCGCGGCCGAGCTCGAGGAGACCATCACCCTCGGCCCGGACACCCTCACCCGCCGCGACGCGTACCAGCGCATGATTTACCGCGGCGCCATGAGCCGCGCCAGCCACGTCCCTGCCGACTACTACGACGACATCATCGGCGGCAACACGCTCATCACCGGCGCCAACCGCGTGCTCGGCTACGCCATGGCCATGCGCCGCGCCGCCGACCTGCTCGACAACCAGGACTGGCGCGACGAGGTCATCGAACACTTCGACCCGATCATGGACGACATCGTCGACGCCCAGGGCGCGTTCTCCGGCGGCTTTCCCCTGCTTGCTGAAGGCAACCGCCACGACGGCCGGGGCATCCACTACGATGCCGGCTACATCCGCACGCACATGGACTGGCTCGTCATCGGCATCCGCGCCACCGGCGAGCCCCGCCTCATCCAGATCCTCGACCGCTACCAGCAGGTCATCGAGGCCGCCATGAACGAGCATGGCCGCGCCATCATGCGGCTCATCTCCGAGCGCAGCCCCACCGGCGGGCCCGTCTCCCTTGTCCTGCCCGACGCCACGGCCCAGATCGGCCTCGAGCACGGGATGCCCGCCCTGGCCCAGTGGGGCTACAACGTCGGCATGCCCCAGTGGCGACAGTACGAGCCCGGCGCGCGCGTCAACCACTTCACCTTCGCCAGCCGCGCCACCGGCTACAGCCTCGGCGCCCACGCCGCGATCCTTCTCTGGGATATCCAGCACCAGCCCGAGCCGCGCGACGTCGGCTACCGCTTCCCGCGGCAGTTCCCGATCTGGTCCTCACGCTTTTACAGCAAGGAGGACGGCGAGCACACCCGCACCAGCCGCGTCACCGTCCACGCCGACGGCCGCATGGTCAACGACTTCCACATCGAGGTCGGCGAGTGGCTTGAGACGGTGGGCATCCCCGTGCTCGTGCGGCCCATTGAGGGAGCCGTGACCGTCGAGGCCGTGTCGCTCGACGGTTGGCCGGCGCTGCTGCCCGACGATGCGGAGCTGACGCTCAGCCGCGATGACGACCCCGGCCCGACGGTGCGCGTCGGCGAGACGATCGGCCTGGTGCTCGAGGAGCCGATGCACCTGGTCATCGAGGGCCCGGCCGCGAGGCTGCCCGGCGAGTTCGGCGGCCAGGCGGTGCCCGTGCGCTTCGAACTGATCCTCACGCCGCACGAGCCCGGCCAGAGCGTGGGGCTGCGCGTGATCAACGAGGTCGTCGACTACGAGCACGAGATGTCCGCTGACGAGGCGGACGATTGAGGTTGAATAGTTGGCTTCATCAGGGTGGGCCTCACAGAGGGTGCCACGGCTTGACCGCGTAGCGGCAAGCCGTGCGATCGTCGGCCGTGTGGACCAGTTCGAAGCCAAGTTGATCTCGATAGAAGGCGAATCCGGCGTGCACATCGGGCACGCCAAGGACCGGCTCGATCGTGTCGCAGGTCGCGTCGACTGGCCGAGTGGCTGCCATTCGGGCTCTCCTTGTGGGATCGCGGTGCCATGCAGGATCACTGAGCGCGTGCCGTCTCCGGGCGATCGAGCAGTTGGCAGAACATCAACGGGTTCGACTCCGTGTCGACTGTTTCGAACTCACGCCGGCCGTGCGCCGTGTGCGGGTGGCCGACGCGCCAGCCAGCAGCCTTGAGTGTGCCGTGAATTTCGTCGACATCGTCGACGTAGATCCAGAACACAGGGCCGCCATTCTTCCGCGCCTGCTCCGGGTGCCGCTGAAACATCGCCTGCGTCGAACCCGCGCGGACGGAACACCAGGTCATGCGTCCGTCCTCAGCGTAGCTGTCGGTGACCTCGAAGCCCAACACGTCGCGGTAGAAACCAAGGGCCTTGTCAACGTCAGCAAAAGCGAGCATGGGGACCATTCGCGCGACGTGCATGGCGTGGATGTTCCTTTCTTCAACGAGTGTCCGAAGGGCCCTCGCGGCGTGTCCGGCTGTTGGTGTCAGCACGCTGTTCACTTTCGGCGGCACACAGGATTGCCTTGACATCGCTGGCGGTGGAATCGTGGTTGCCAACGTCATCCTGCCCCTTCGCCAACGATTGTACCCGCCCCGGCGATCAGCCCAAGTTGCGGTTCCATCGTTGGCGCCCACCGAGGCGGCGATATACTTCGGATGTCAACCCATCACCCGGCCCACCGGCAGGCGGCGCGACCGCCTGTTGAGGGGTTGCGCCTGCGCGCATCACGCTTGGAGAGCCGTTCAAGCGGCAGGAGATCCGGCATGGCTCACATCGTCGTCGACGAACTTTGCAAGTCCTTCCGCATCGCCCGCCGGCGGGTTGGCCTTACCGGCGCGCTGGTCAGCGTCCTGCGGCGCGAGCATCAGCAGATCGACGCGCTGGCGGGTGTGAGCTTCGAGATCGAGCGCGGCGAGCTGGTCGGCTACATCGGGCCCAATGGCGCCGGCAAGAGCACGACGGTCAAGGTGCTCGCCGGCATCCTGGTGCCCAGCTCCGGGCGGTGCGAGGTGGACGGCCGGGTGCCGTGGCGGCAGCGTGTGGCTCACGTGCGCCACATCGGCGTCGTGTTCGGGCAGCGCACGCAGCTCTGGTGGGACCTGCCGGTGATCGAGTCGTTCGAGCTGCTGCGCGACATCTACCGCGTGCCGACCGCGGTCTATCGCCGGATGCGCGACGAGCTGGTGGCGACGCTCGATCTCGAGCCGCTGCTGGATGTGCCGGTGCGGCAACTGAGCCTGGGCCAGCGGATGCGGTGCGATCTGGCGGCGGCGCTGCTGCATGAGCCGGGCGTGCTGTTTCTTGATGAGCCGACGATCGGGCTGGACGCGGCGAGCAAGGTGGCGGTGCGCGCCTTTATCAGGAAGATCAACGCGGAGCGCGGCGTGACGGTCATTCTCACCACTCACGACATGGACGACATCGAGGCGCTGTGCACGCGCGTGATGGTCATCGGCAACGGCAACGTGCTTTGTGACGGCACACTCGAGGAGCTGCGCCGGCGGGTGACGCGCGAGCGGCATCTGATCGTCGATCTGGCCGAGGCGGACGGCTGGTGCGGCGACACGAGCCTGGGCGAGGTGATCGAGCACGAAGGCGGCAGGGTGCGACTGGCATTCGACCCGCAGACCACTCCGCCGGCTGAGCTGATTGCCCGCGTCACCGCTCGCCACGCGGTGCGCGACCTGTTCGTGGAGAACCCCCCGATCGAGCAGGTGATCAGCCGGCTGTACGAGGGGGTGGGCGCATGATCAACGCGTATCGGGCAGTGCTCACGTTGCGGTTTCGCGAGGTGCTGCAATACCGGGCCGCGGCGTGGGCAGGCGTGTTCACGCAGGTGGTGTTCGGCTTCATCATTCTGATGGCGCTCAAGGCATTCTACGGGTCGAGCGAGGCTGCGCCGCCGCTGGGCGTGACGCAGCTCATCGCCTACATCTGGCTCGGGCAGGCGATGTTCTCGCTCATGCCCTGGAACGTGGATCGCGACGTGCAGGCGATGATCCGCACCGGCGCGGTGGCGTACGAGCTGGCCCGGCCTATCGACACGTATTCGCTCTGGTTCTGCCGCACGATGGGCTGGCGCTTGGCGGCGGTGTCGCTGCGTGCGCTGCCGCTGCTGGTGCTCGTGGGGCTGGTGTTCCCGTGGGTGGGGATGAGCGCGTGGGCGCTGCCGGGGCCGGCGTCGTGGGCGTCGCTGCTGGCGTTCGTGGCGGCGATCGTCGTGGCCGTACTCCTGGCGGTGACGATCACCATGCTCATGCACGTGGTGATGCTCTGGACCCTGGACGCCGAGGGGATCACGCGCGTCGCCCCGGCGATCGTCATGCTCGGGGCGGGGATGATCATCCCGTTGCCGCTTTTCCCGGACGCGGTGCAGCCGCTGCTGGCGGCGCTGCCGTTTCGCGGGCTGCTGGACGTGCCGGTGCGGCTGTACAGCGGGCATATTCCTGTCGCAGAGGCGGCTGGGCACCTGGCGCTGGGGCTGGCGTGGGTCGTGGCGCTCGTGGTGCTCGGGCGATGGATGATGGCCCGCGGGCTGCGGCAGGTCGTGGTGCAGGGAGGGTAGCGCGATGAGCGGCATGCAGCTTTACCTTCGCCTGCTGGGCGCGTCGATCCGCTCGCAGTTGCAGTACCGCGCCAGCTTCCTGCTCGCCGCCGGCGGGCAGTTCTTCGTTACCGCCGTGGAGTTCCTGGGCATCTGGGCGCTGTTCGCCCGCTTCGGCCAGCTCCAGGGCTGGACGCTGGCGGAGGTGGCGCTGTTCTACGGCACGCTCAGCGTCGCGCTCGCGCTCGGCGACGCGCTGGGCACCGGCTTTGACCGCATGCCCGCGATGGTGCGCGGCGGCGACTTCGACCGTGTGCTCACCCGCCCGCGTGCTGCGTTCATCCAGATCCTTGGCAGCGAGCTGGCCCTGCGCCGCGTCGGTCGACTCGCCCAGGGCCTGGTTGTGCTCATCGGGGCCATCGCGATCCTCGACATCGATTGGAGCGGCGCCCACTTCGCCTTGCTGCTGCTGACCATCCTCGGCGGCACGTGCATGTTCCTGGCCCTGTTCGTCATTCAGGGTACGCTCAGCTTCTGGACGATCGAGTCGCTGGAGACCGTCAACGCGTTCAGCTACGGCGGGATGACGGCCGGCCAGTACCCGATCACGATCTACGCCGACTGGTTCCGCCGGTTCTTCACGTTCATCGTGCCGCTGGCGTGCGTGATCTACTTCCCGCTGACGCTCGTGCTCGGCCGGGAGGACGTCCTCGGCGTGCCCGCTCCGCTGCGCGCCGCGGCGCCGCTGGCGGGCGTCGCGTTCCTCTTCATCGCCATGATGCTCTGGCAGCTCGGCGTGCGGCACTACAAGTCGACGGGCAGCTGAGCGGAGCGCGGCGTAACCTACAGGGACGACCTGGCGCTGTCGTGGCCGGGTTGCGGCCGAGCTTCCGGTGCCGGCCCGCAGGCTTTACCCCCCCGGATCGGTCGATTGCCCATGCACGATTCACACGCCAATCACGCCGCGGCACACGAGCGTCACGCCGATCACGCCACCCATGGGCATGGCGAGCATGGTGCCGGGGCGGGCGAGCACGCGGGGCACGACAAGCACGCCGGCCACAGCGTGGAGATGTTCCGCAACAAGTTCTGGGTGTGCCTGGTGCTGACGGTTCCTGCCCTGGTTTGGGAGCCGATGCTCCAGGACTGGTTCCGTTACGAGGCCCCGACGTTTCCGGGCTCACAGTTCATCCCCGCGATCTTCGGCACCCTCGTGTTTCTCTACGGCGGATGGGTGTTTCTGCAGGGGGCGTATCGCGAGCTGGCTGATCGCCTGCCCGGGATGATGACGCTGATCGCGCTGGCGATCAGTGTGGCGTTCGTGTACAGCGCAGCCGTCACAGTGGGTTTCGAAGGCCATGCGCTGTGGTGGGAGCTGGCGACGCTGGTGACGATCATGCTGCTGGGGCACTGGATCGAGATGCGCTCGATCTTTCAGGCCCAGGGGGCGCTCAAGGAGCTCGCGAAGCTGCTGCCGGACACGGCTGTGCGGATCACGGCCGATGACCAGACGGAGGAGGTGCCGGTTGACCGGTTGCAGGATGGCGATCTGGTCCTGGTGCGTCCCGGTGCCAGCGTTCCTGCCGACGGTGTCGTCAGGCGCGGCCGAAGCAGCGTCAACGAGGCGATGATCACCGGCGAATCGCGCCCGGTGGACAAGCAAGAGGCCGACAAGGTCATCGCGGGCACGACCAATGGCCAGGGCTCGCTTCGCGTCGAGGTCACCGGCACGGGGGAGAAGACGGCCCTGGCAGGGATCATGCGGCTGGTCGAGCAGGCCCAGGGCTCGCGCTCGCGGGCGCAGGCGCTGGCGGACCGGGCGGCATTCTTCCTGACGCTGGTGGCGATCGGGGCGGGTGGCGTGACGCTCGTGGCTTGGCTGGCCCTGGGCGCCGCGCTTGATTTCACGATCACGCGGGTCGTGACGGTGCTGGTGATCGCCTGCCCGCACGCGCTGGGCCTGGCGGTGCCGCTGGTGATCGCGATCTCCACGACGCTCGGGGCGCGCGGCGGGCTGCTGGTGCGCGACCGGCGGGGCCTGGAGGAGGCGCGCAAGCTCGACAGCGTGGTGTTCGATAAGACAGGCACGCTCACGCTGGGCGAGCACCGGGTCATTGAGACGGTACCGGCCGAGGATGTCGAGCCGGATGAGGCGCTTCGCCTGGCGGCGGCGGTGGAGCGCGATTCGGAGCACCCGATCGCTCAGGCGCTGCTGAGCAGCGCGCAGGAGCAGGGGATCGACCTGCCGCAGGCGGCGGACTTTCAGGCCGTGCCGGGGTATGGGGTGCAGGCGAGCGTGGAGGGGCGCGAGCTGCGCGTTGGCGGGCCCGCGTTGCTGGGCAGGTTCGACGTCGAGCCAGGCCCGGCGTTGCGCGACGCGGCCGATCGCTTCGGCGAAAACGGGCAGGCGGCGATCTATTTGATGGAGGGCGAGCGGGCGCTGGCGGTGTTCGCCGTGGCCGACGCGATTCGTGAGCAGTCGCATGAAGCGGTGCGCCGGCTGCACGAAGAAGGCATCGAGGTGGCCATGCTCACCGGCGATTCACAGGCCGTCGCCGATTCCGTCGCCCGGGCGCTTGGCATCGACACGGTCTTTGCGCAGGTGCTGCCTGAGCAGAAGGCCGAGAAGGTCAAGGAGCTTCAGGCCCAGGGCAAGCGTGTGGCGATGGTGGGCGACGGGGTCAACGATGCGCCGGCGCTGGTCACGGCCGACATCGGCATTGCCATCGGCGCGGGCACGGATGTGGCGGTGGAGGCGGGCGACGTGGTGCTGGTGCGGTCTGATCCGCGCGACGTGGCGCGCATCATCGCCTTGAGCCGGGCGAGTTACCGCAAAATGGTGCAGAATCTGTGGTGGGCCGCGGGCTACAACATCGTCGCGATCCCGCTGGCGGCGGGCGTGCTGGCGTGGACGGGCGTGATCCTGGCCCCGGCGGTCGGCGCGATTCTGATGTCCGCCAGCACGG
This sequence comes from Phycisphaeraceae bacterium, assembly GCA_007125385.1. Taxonomy (GTDB): domain Bacteria; phylum Planctomycetota; class Phycisphaerae; order Phycisphaerales; family Phycisphaeraceae; genus SKPT01. Next base: position 10,221 of record SLDI01000463.1, read on the forward strand.
TGATCGTGGCGATCAACGCGCAATTGCTTCGGCGGGCGGACGTGTAGCCGGCGGAACTGTCGAGACTGATCTTGCCAGGCACGCGTCCTCATGATTACGCTCCCGCTCAAGGCTCTGGCCCGCTCCGACTCGCTGTGGGAGCGGCGGATCGCGATCATCGCGACGTTCCACTTCATCAAGCGTGGGGAGCTCGACCCGACGCTCGAGATCGCGACGATGCTGCTGAACGACCCGCACGACCTGATTCACAAGGCGGGCGGCTGGATGCTGCGCGAGGTGGGCAAGCGCGACGAGGATGTGCTGAGGACCTTTCTGGACGACTATCACGCGCAGATGCCGCGGGCCATGTTGCGATATGCCATCGAACGGCTGCCCCCGGCGGTGCGCAAGCAGTTGCTGAAGCGATGACCCGTTCATCGAGCTTCTGCTTGCCGAAGCTCAGCCAGTCGGCCACGTCGCTCGGCAGGTCGGTTTCCATCTCGAGATCGATCGGTGCATGCAGCGGCGAGCACGATGGGGCAACCGGCCCCCGGTTCAGTGCGCATCTCCAGTGGTCGTTCGTGAAGATGAGAGCGGCTCTTCGGACTGTGTCATTGAGCGGGGGAAGGACCTCCGTGACTGCGCGTGCCCCAACGGTGCCATCGACTCCTGGCGAACATGACCCTCGGTGCGGCGGCGGTGGCGTCGCATCGGGGGACAATCCGTTTGCCGCCCATTGCGAAGGGTGGCTGAGTGGTGGACAACGACCGGCCGCGGGGGCGTGCGTGCCCGACTTGCGTCGCTGCCGGGGGCGGCCCTTGCGGGGGTATGGAGCAGGCGGGCCAGGGGTTGATCAGCCGCGTGACCTGGAGTACACTTCGTCATTGAGCGAATCAACGAAGCGATGGATTATGGCTGCTGATCGACCCGGCACGCCGCCAACCGCTTCGAACCCGCCCGGTCGCGGGTACGGCTGAACGGCAGAAGCAACTGATGAACACGTTTCTTGCAATCTCCAAGGCCCTGTCGGATGAGAACCGCGTGCGGGCGCTTCTGGCCGTGGCTCAGGGCGAGTTGTGCCTTTGCCAGGTCATCGAGTTGCTGAGGCTGTCGCCCGCGACGGTCTCCAAGCACATGTTGATCCTTCAGCAGGCGGGGCTCGTGACGCGTCGGAAGCAGGGCCGGTGGCATTACTACCGCCTCGCCGGCGAGGACGCGCCGGCCATGGTGCGCGAGGCGATCGCCTGGGCCCTGCGCCACCTTGAGCATGAGCAGTTGGCCGTGACCGACGCGGAGCGTCTGTGCTGCATACGCCAAACCCCCATTGAAGAGCTGACCGGATGCTATCGAAGTCATGGGACAAACTGAAGGTGCTGTTTTTGTGCACGGGCAACTCCTGCCGCAGCCAGATGGCGGAAGGCTGGGGGCGTCATCTGAAGGGCGACGCGATCGAGCCTTACTCCGCGGGCATCGAGAAGCATGGGCTGAACCCGCACGCGGTGAAGGTGATGGCCGAGGCGGGCGTGGACATCAGCGGCCACAAGAGCAAGACGCTGGATGATTTGGGCGGGACCACGTTCGACTACGTCGTGACGGTCTGCGGCCACGCCCACGAGACCTGCCCGATGTTCCCCGGCGAGGCGAAGGTGGTGCACGTGGGCTTTGACGATCCGCCCAGGCTCGCGGCCGGGGAGACCGACCCGGACAAAGCGCTGGCGCATTACCGACGGGTGCGCGACGAGATTCGCGATTTCGTGCAGACACTTCCCGCATCACTGACCCAAGGCAAGGTGAACCCATGAGCTGTGAACCGGACGCCAATCGTGTGCATGAGCTGGTCCGCGACCGCTACGGCCGCATCGCCCAGGAGCGTGGCGGCGAGTCGTCGTGCTGCCCGGCGACGTCGTCGGGCTCGACGCGGCTGGGGTACACGGCCGAGGAGCTGGCCACGCTGCCTGCCGGCGCGGACATGGGCCTGGGCTCGGGTCATCCCGTGGCCGAGGCGGCGCTTCGGCCCGGGGAGACCGTGCTGGACCTGGGCAGCGGCGGCGGGATCGACTGCATCCTCGCCGGGCGGCAGGTCGGAAGCGACGGGCAGGTCATCGGCATTGACATGACCGAGGCGATGCTCGAAACCGCCCGAGCCGCGGCCCGGGAGGCGGGCGTGGGCCACGTCGAGTTCCGCCAGGGGCAGATCGAGGCGTTGCCCGTCGAGGAGGCGAGCGTGGATGTGGTGATCAGCAACTGCGTGGTGAACCTGTCGCCGGACAAGGCGGCCGTGTGGCGCGAGGTGGCGCGCGTGCTCAAGCCGGGCGGGCGGGTGGCGATCTCCGACATTGTCGCGTCGGCGCCCTTGCCCGCGGCGCTTCGCGAGAAGCCGGAGCTGTTGTGCGGCTGCGTCAGTGGGGCGGCGTCGCTGGACGAGGTGCGCGAGCAGGTGGCCGCGGCCGGGCTGGCGGACGTGCGCATCGAGCCGCGCGAGGCCAGCGCCCGCTCGATCAAGCAGTGGTTGCCCGAGGCCCGCGAGGACGTGCAGGTGATCTCGGCGATGATCCACGCCCGCAAGCCGGTGTAAGCAAGACCGTTTCCCCACTCATTCCCCGACCTCACAGGAACCTGACCATGCCCCGTATTGAAGTTTTCGACCCGCCGATGTGCTGCTCCACGGGTGTTTGCGGCACCGATCCGAACCCGATGCTCGCCCGCTTTTCGGCTGACCTGGAGTGGCTCAAGCAGCAGGGGGTCGACGTGCAGCGTTACAACCTGGCGCAGGAGCCGGCGGCATTCACCGAAAACGCGGCGATCAAGAATCTGCTGGACGAGACGGACGGCGATGGGCTGCCGGCGATCCTTGTCGATGGTCGGCTCGTGTCGAGGGGCAGCTATCCCGAGCGCGACGCGCTGGCGGAGTTGGCGGGTGTGCCGGGGCTCAATGGCGAGGCGGAAGGGGAGTCGGACGGGTCGCCGACGGCGAGCCCGTCGCTGATGACGCCCGCGGTCGCCGAGCTGGTCGCGCTGGGCGCGGCGGTGGCGGGCAACTGCGAGGCCTGCTTCGAGTACCACCACCAGCAGGCGACGCGGCTGGGTGTGAGCGAGGAGGACATGATCCGGGCGGTGAACCTGGGCCTGCGGATCAAGGAGGTGCCGCATCAGTCGTTGATGCAGTCGGCGCAGAAGGCGCTGGCGCCGGAGCAGGCGCAAGGCCAGGCCTGCTGCGGGGGCGGCGGGGATGGCGAAGGCTCAAAGTGCTGCTGAGCAGAAGCAGCCAGCGGACGCGTAAGGACAGGCGGCGCCCCTGAATCACGCGAACACCAGTGGATCCCGGGACCAACCGCGAAGGAGCGAAGGAGCGCGAAGGAGCGAAGGTACAGAAGATTATTGAAGCTCGAATGGTTGGCTTTGTCCCCGGGGTGCGCGATGAAATCAACCATTCAAACGTCAATAAACAGCTTGAATCTTCTTCGCGTCCTTCGCCTGCTTCGCTTCTTCGCGGTCTTCCAGAGGCCCCACACAGGATGTGCCCCATGCAATGGATCGACTCGGCGACGCGGTATCTGTTCTTCACCGGCAAGGGGGGCGTGGGCAAGACGTCGCTGGCGTGTGCGACGGCGGTGAGGCTCGCCGACGCCGGCCGACGGGTGCTGCTGGTGAGCACGGACCCGGCGTCGAACCTCTCACACGTGTTCGAGACGCACGTGGGCGACGGTGAGCCGGCGGCGATCGCGGCCGTGCCCAACCTCGATGCTTTGAACATCGACCCGGAAGCCGCGGCCCAGGCATACCGCGATCGCGTCATCGGCCCGGCGCGCCAGGCCCTGCCGGCGAAGCTGGTGCGGCAGATGGAGGAGGAGCTGTCCGGCGCGTGCACCACGGAGATTGCGGCGTTTGACGAGTTCACCGGGCTGCTGACTGATAAGGCGCTGGCCGGGAGATACGAGCACATCGTGTTCGACACCGCGCCGACGGGGCACACGCTTCGGCTGATGAAGCTGCCCACAGCCTGGAGCTCGTTTCTGGAGACGAACACGACCGGCGCGTCGTGCCTGGGGCCGCTCGCCGGCCTGGAAAAGCAGAAGCAGCGCTATGGTGACGCCGTGCGATCGCTGGCGGACCCGGCGGCGACGCGGGTGATCCTCGTCGCCCGGCCGGAGGGCTCCGCTTTGGACGAGGCCGAGCGCACGCGCGGCGAGTTCGAGGGGCTGGGCATCACCAATCAGCACCTGGTCGTCAACGGCGTGA
>SLDI01000427.1:0-4099 GCA_007125385.1 Phycisphaeraceae bacterium
CGATGATCGTGTGCCCGTCGGGCACCGTCACCTCGCTGGTCAGGGAGTTGATCTGCCGCGGTGGCGGTACGCCGTCTCCGCCGGAGCCCGTGAACGCGCTCAGGCTCACGGCGAACTCCAGGTTCAGGTGGTCGCCCTCGGCGATCTGCGGCCGGACGGTGATCTCCGTGCCCGCCGAGACGAAGCCACCGAAGGTCCGCGTCGCCACGGTGTCGAAGGCCGAGAGCGTGGTGAACGGCTGCTGGTTGACGCTGTCGATCGTGCCCGTGGCGTTGTCGTTGACCAGGATCTGCGGCGCCGAGACTTTAGTTCAGTTCCGGGGATTGGCGGCCATCAGCGGGCGTCGTATTGTGCGTCGTATTGTTTGGTAGAGTGGGCGTCGACGGGGCGTGATCGTCGGATCATGCTCGCGGTCGATTCGTGCGTGGGTCTGGAGCGGGTCCGGAACCGATCCCGAAGCGGGCGGATGTCTTCCTGCAACCGGGCGTTCGATGTGTTCGATCGTCGCGCGGTGATTGCGTCTTTAACCGGGGCTCTGCCCCGGACCCCGGCCTCCGGCGGCCCCCAGAAGGGCTCACCGGGCCAGATGCGATCGCGGCGCGTGACGAACCCCTGGTCGCCCATCGAGGAGCATTCGGATGAGGCGATGGGACGGTCTTGTGGCTGACTATGTGGATGAGTTATCGACGCGCGGGTTGATGCCCGAGACGATCAGCAATCGATGCCGTGAGCTGGATCGCTTCGGCAACTGGCTCAAGCGGCGTCGGCCGCGCGTGAACCTTGAGCAGGTGGGCGCGGATCAGATCACGCAGTACATCAAGGAGCGTGGCACGTTCAAGGCCAAGGCGACGATCGCGGGCGTGGTGAGCATACTGCGCAACATGGGCGAGTATCTGGTGCGTCGGGAGGTGTGGCAGTCGAACCCGCTGCGTTGGATGCGCGGGCCGAAGCTCGATTGGCGTCGGCAGGCACCGCGCCGCATCAACCAGCCGCAGATGCAGGCGTTGTGGCAGGTGGCGGTGTCGCATCGTTCGGGTTACCACCGCTACCTGTGGGTGACGCTGCTGGCGATGCTCTATGGCACGGGCATCCGGCGGGGCGAAGTGGCGCGGCTGGACGTCGCTGCGTGGGATGAACGCGAAGGTACGCTGCTCGTGGACGGGCGCAAGACGGGTCGACAGCGTCTGGTGCGTGTGCCTCAGTTGGCGGCGCGTTGCCTGACGGCATATCTGCCTCAGCGTCAGAACCTGCTGGCGCGGCTGGGGCGTACGGATCAGCCGGCGTTGTGGGTGAGCCAGGATGGCGGTCGGCTTACGGCGCACGGGATCAGCGGGGGGATCAAGCGGATCGTGCGGCGTGCGGGCATGGATATCTCCATGCACCAGTTCCGCCACAGCTGTGCGTCGGACCTGCTGGAGGCGGGCGTGCATCTGCCGGAGATCCAGCAACTGCTGGGTCATCAGTCAATCAGCACCACGGTGCGCTACCTGCAGGTGGCGGACCCGCAGCGTCACGAGGCGGCGGCGGTGCATCCGATCAACCAGATGCTCGGGCTCAATGGAGGTGCATCATGAGCGTGGATGTTCAACTCGATCCGTGGGTCGAGGGCTATCTGGACTACCTGACCGAGGTGCGTCGCAACACGGCGTCGACCGTGCGCGACGTGCGCTGCACGCTGCGTCGCGTCACGGCGGCGATGCAGTCGATCCGTGGGGACGTGGCGTTGTGGGACTTGTCGCTGGAGGACTACCTGCACTGGCTCGAGCAGGAGCGTGTTGCCGGGCTCAGTGAAGCGTGCCTGGCCAAGTACGTCAGCCACGTGCGGGGTCTGCTGGACTACGCCTGGCACAGCGGACGTTCGCAGCGGAACGTGCTCGATGGCTTCTCATTCAAGGATCGCAGCACCCGGCGCACGCCGGGTGCCCTGACGCTGGCGGAGGCGCAGCGGCTGGTGGCGGCGTGTGGGCAGGGCGATGCCCGGCAGCGTCGCGATCGGATCATCGTGCTGCTTTTGTACGGCTGCGGCCTGCGTACGGACGAACTGTGCTCGCTGGATGTTGGCGATGTGGACGTGGAGCGTCAGGAACTGCACGTGCGCCGGGGCAAGGGCGATCGCAGCCGCGTGATCCCGATCCCCGGGGCGGTGTTCACGCAACTGCTGGCGTACCTGCACGACCGCGGTGGCAAGCGCGGGGCGCTGCTGCGCACCGAGGCGAAGCGGGTCCGGATCGGTCCCCGGTTCGTGTCGAACGTGGTGCGTCGTGCGGCGGAGGCGGCCGGTCTGGGCCGGGTGGTCTGGCCAAAGATGCTGCGGCACAGCTACGCCACGCACCTGATGGACGCCGGGGTGGACCTGGCGGTGATCGCGTCGCTGATGGGCCACCGCAGCCCGTCGGAGACGGGGGTGTACCTGCACGTGCTGGAGGACAAGCCGCGCGAGGCGGTGGATCGGCTGGGCTCAGACGAAGGAGAGCCATGATGATGTGGGACTACTGGCAGACGTTGTACATCGGCACGCACTGCGTGGCGCGGGGTCTGGCGCCGAAGACCATCGACGCCTACAGCAAGACGCTGCACCAGTTCCGGGCGTACGTGACGGTGCGCCTGGAGGACAAGGCGCCGGACGCGATCACGCCGGCCGACGTGCTGGCCTACATCGAGTACCTGCGTCGCGAGCGCGACAACGGTGACTCCGCGGTGAACCGGCAGGTGACGGTGCTGAAGAACTTCTACCGTGCCATGGTGGCGATGGAGCAGCTTGATGCACGCGGGAACCCGCTGGCACACTTCCCGAAGATGAAGGCCCAGCCGCGCAAGCTGCCGGTGGTGCTCAGCGAGGCGGAGATCCGCCGGCTGCTGGACAAGCCGCCGACGCATACGGTGCTGGGCCTGCGTGATCGGGCGCTGCTGGCGTTGCTCTACGGCACGGGCATGCGGGCCAGCGAGTGTGCACAGCTCACCGAGCAGGATCTGGACCTTGACGAGCAGACGGTGCGGGTCACGGGCAAGGGCGGGCATCAGCGCACGCTGCCGTTGAACAAGCAGGTGGTCGCGGCGCTGCGGGCTTACCGCGTGGCGCGAGGCCCGTTGATCCCGGTGGCGCCGCTGTTCCGCAGCCGCACGGGCAAGGCGTTGTCGCGCAACGCGGTCTATGAGCGTGTGCGGACGCATGCTCACAAGGCGAAGATCCCCAAGACCGTGTCGCCGCACCGGATCCGCCACAGCTTCGCGACACACCTGGTGCGCAGCGGCGTGGACCTGGTGACGCTGCGCGACCTGCTCGGCCACCGGCAGATCACGAGCACGCAGGTGTACCTGCACGTGACGGCCGAGGACCTGAAGCACGCGGCCGAGCGCCATCCGATCGAGCGGCTGACGCCGACGATCGAGTACCTGCTGCCGACGCGGAAGCTGCCGCTGCAGCCGGCGCCGCGCCGGCGTCGCGACACGGGGTAGGCCGGGGACCCTGGCTCCAAAAAATGCGTGACGCACCAACGGCCAGCCGATACCATGGCTGTGGTACGCGCTGAACGTCAGCGCACCGCCTGCGGAACGGGTCGATCGGCCCATCCAAACCCTCCGGGATCCCTCTCACCCCCTTACCCGACGTGGTTACGCTTAACCGACCAGCCCGAGCCGACTCTTCAGCGCGATTCCGCTCGCGAGGAAGTCGAACTAAATACGAATACGACGACCTGCAACGCCTCGTCGACTACCGCGCCGGCAAGACCGAGCTCGACGGCGGCGACCCCGACGGCATCGCCGACCATTGGCTCGTCGACCGCCAGAGCTGGATGCTCGACCAGCTCGGCAACCAACTCGCCATCGCCACCCGCGAGGGCAACGACCATATCATCCAGGAGTTCAACAAGGCCAACGAGGTCACCGAACGCCGCGTCCGCGGCGACCGCGGCAAACAGCCGCTCGGCGACGACTTCTCCGGATCGGACAACTGGGAGTCGGCCAACGGCGCGGGATACACGGTCGACGCGGGCAAACTCACGGTCGATTCGCTCAGCAACGGCGAGGCCATCATCCTCTTCGGCGAGGACATCGGCCCCAGTCGCATGGATGTCAAGGTCGACATCCCCGGCAGCAG